>JAHCKU010000317.1 GCA_026125625.1 Burkholderiales bacterium
TCCGCCGAGGAAGATGGTGCCCTGGTTGCGCACGATGATCGACTCGTCCGACATCGCCGGAACGTAGGCGCCCCCGGCGGTGCACGAGCCCATCACCACCGCGATCTGCGGGATGCCCAGGGCGGACATGTTGGCCTGGTTGAAGAAGATGCGGCCGAAATGCTCGCGGTCGGGAAAGACCTCGTCCTGGTTGGGCAGATTGGCGCCGCCCGAGTCGACCAGATAGATGCACGGCAGGCGATTCTGCTGCGCGATTTCCTGCGCACGCAGATGCTTCTTCACCGTCATCGGGAAATAGGTACCGCCCTTCACCGTCGCATCGTTGACGACGATCATGCATTCGCGTCCGCTCACGCGCCCGATGCCGGTGATGATGCCGGCTGCGGGCACCTGGTCGTCGTACATGTTCCAGGCGGCAAGCTGCGACAGCTCCAGGAACGGCGAGCCGACGTCGAGCAGGCCGCGCACGCGCTCGCGCGGCAGCAGCTTGCCGCGTGCGGCGTGCTTCTCGCGCGCCGCCGTGCCGCCGCCCTGCTTGACGCGCTCGATGCATGCGCGCAGATCCGTGACCAGCGCTGCCATGGCATCCCGACTGGCAACGAACTCGGACGAGCGTGGATTGAGGGTGGAACGGATTCCCGTCATGGGCTCAAGAATCGAAACGCGGGGGAACACGGCCGCATGCAAGCGCGGCCGTGTGTCGGGACGATCGGCACCGCCTACTCGTGATGCGTCGGTTTCTCGCCCACCGGACCGCCAGCCTTCTTCCAGCCGTTGAAGCCGCCCTGCACGTGGGCGACCGGCTCCAGACCCATCTCCTGGACTGCCTTGGTCGCGAGCGCCGAGCGCCACGCCGACGCGCAATAGAAGACGAACTGCCTGCCGCTGCCGAACACTTCCTTGAAGTAAGGGCTCGCCGGATCGACCCAGAACTCGAGCATGCCGCGCGGCGCGTGGAAGGCACCGGGAATCATGCCGTCGCGCTCCAGTTCGCGCGGGTCGCGGATGTCCACGAAGACGACGTTGGGGTCGCCGTGCATCTTGATCGCATCCTCGGTCGGGATCGTCCTGATGCTCTGATTGGCCTCGTCCACGAGCTGCTTGCAGCCTTTGGTGATCGGCATGGCGTTCTCCTGAAGGTAAGCGCCTATTATGCCGCGTCCTGCCCCAGCCACCGCTTGAGCGGCGGCGGCTCCCAGGCCTGCATCCTGGCGAGCAGGGTGGCCGGGTCGGCATCGGCGAGCACCAGGCCATGATGCACGGGCTGCAGGAAGCCTTCGCCCAGCGCGTGGTCGAACATCCCCAGCAGGCGGTCGTAGTAGCCCGCGACGTTGAGCAACCCGCACGGCTTGCGGTGCACGCCCAGCTGCGCCCAGGTGACGATCTCGCAGAATTCCTCGAGGGTGCCGAACCCGCCGGGCAGGGCCATGAAGCCGTCGGACAAGTCCGACATGCGCTGCTTGCGCTCGTGCATGCTGGAGGTGACGATCAGCTCGGTCAGCTCCTCGTAGGCCAGCTCGCGGCGCATCAGCCCTTCGGGGATCACGCCGATGACCTCGCCGCCGGCGGCGAGCGCGGCATCGGCGACGGCGCCCATCATGCCCACGTGGCCGCCGCCGAACACCACCGTCATGCCGCGCTGCGCGAGCATGGTGCCGACGGTGCGGGCAGCCTCGCGGTAGCCCGGATCATGACCGGGCTGCGAGCCGCAGAAGACACAGATGCGCTTCAGAAACCGCCCTCGCGCAGCCAGCGCTCGATCTGATCGAAGCGATCCACGCCCCAGAACGGCTCATCGTCCACGAACACGAACGGCGAGCCGAAGACGCCACGCGCAATCCCCTGCTCCACTTCGGACTTCAGCTTGTCCTTGACCGCGGGATCGTTGAGCGCGGCCTCCAGTGCCGCGGCATCCACGCCCATGCTCGCCGCGATGGCGATGGTGTCCGCCGGGTTGGAGATGTTCACGTCGCGGGTGAAGTAGGCCTCGTACAGCGCCGCGGCCAGACGCTTGGCCTTGGGGCGATCCTGCGCATCCAGCCAGTAGAACGCCCGCGCCGGTGCCTGGGTGGCGATGGGGAAGACGCTCGGCTGCTTGTAGGGAACACCGTAATAGCGCGCGCTGCGCGCAAAGTCGCGCCTGGAATAGTCGCCCTTGAGGGGAACGGCCGGCAAAGGCGGCAGCCCGGTCACCTTGAGCGCGGCGCCGAGCAGGATCGGCTTCCACACCACCTGGCGCCCGTAGTTGGCGGCAATGCCGTCGATGCGGGTGCTGCCGAGATAGCCGTAGGAAGAGGAAAAATCGAAGTAGAACTCGATCGGTCGCATGTCGGCGGTCACTCCGATGGATTACCTGGAATCGCCAGCGGCGAACAGCCGCTTGCGCCTCGGTCGCACACGGGATGGTTGTGCAGAGCTTCCCTAGTTTCTCACGGATTCCGAATGACGGAATGACGTTCCAATGAAAAAGACCAGCGCAATGACGTCGGAATCACGTCCGGCCCGGCGGATAGCTCGATTGCGCACCGCGCGCGCTGACACCCGCGCCGGGACGGCGTGCCGTCACCTCGATCTCGATCTTCATGGCCGGCTCCACCAGCGCGCATATCAAGGCAGTGGCTGCCGGACGCGCCTTGGCGAAGTACTCGCCGAAGATCGGTGCGATCTGCCGGAAGTACGCCTCACGGGTCAGGTAGTAGTGCACGCGCACCACATCGTCCAGCGTGCAATCCGCCTGTGCCAGCGCCTGCGCGATGTTCCTGAACGCCTGATGCGTCTGCGCCTCGACATCGTCGGCGATGGTCATCGTGCCGTAGTCATAGCCGGTGGTACCGGAGACGAACACCCATTCGCCTTCGACTACGGCACGGCTGTAGCCGGCGATCTGTTCGAAGCTGGAACCGGAGGAGATGAGTCTGCGCATCATCGATCGCCTGTCGTGGATGTCCGTCTCAGGTCTTGCGCGGCGGAAATTCCACGCCATTGAGCTTTGCCTGCGCCTGCACCAGCGATCCGGTCAGGTATTCGCTGCCGCCAAAGCCCAGATTCACGGCCGTGAGCAGACTCTGCGTGGTGGCGGCGGCCATGGGTGCGGACAGTCCGGCCTCGGTCGCCATCGAGTTGTAGTAGCGCATGTCCTTCGCGGCGTTGACCAGCGCGAACTTGTGTCCGGTGAAATCGCCTTCCACCGCCTTGCCTGCGACGTTCTGGAACATCGGCGAGCTGGCCGCACCCAGGCTGAACAGCTTGAAGAACATCTTCGGGTCGACGTCGAGCTTCGCGCAGGCCGTCAGCACCTCGCTGATCAGCGCCAGCTGTCCGATGACGCCGAAATTGTTGAGCAGCTTGATCTTGTGTCCGGCGCCGGTGTCACCTGCATGCAGGATATTCTCGGAGTAGGCGGCGATGATCGGCTTGACCTCCTCGAACGTTGCGAGGTCCGCACCCACCATCGAGTTCAGTCGCCCCTGCTCCGCTTCCACCGGTGTGCGCGTGAGCGGCGAATCGACAAGACGCATGCCCTTGGCCTTCAGGTCGGCAGCGATGCGCAGGGTGGACGCCGGATGACTGGTGGAGGTGTCGATCACGATCTGACCGCTGCGCGCATTGGCCAGGATTCCGCCGTCGCGATAAATCAGATCCTCGACCTGCGGCGAGCCGGTCACGCACAGGATGATGACGTCGGAGGCCTCGCACAGCGCGCGCAGGTCCTTCGCCTCCCTGGCGCCGCGCTTGACCAGGTCTTCGACCGGCGCGCGGTTGCGGTGTCCCAAGACGGTGGTCGGGAATCCCTTCTCGACCAGGTTCTTCGCCATGCCGTGGCCCATGAGGCCGACGCCGATGAAGCCGATGCGTTTGTTCATCACAAAGCTCCAGAAAGAATCAGCCAACCATCTCCACGGCCATGGCCGTGGCTTCGCCGCCACCGATGCACAGGCTCGCCACCCCGCGCCGCAACCCATGCTTGCGCAAGGCGCCGAGCAGGGTGACCAGGATGCGCGCCCCGGACGCGCCGATCGGATGACCCAGGGCGCAGGCGCCGCCGTGCACGTTGACCTTCTCCTGCGGCAACCCGTGCTCCTTCATCGCCGCCAGAGTCACGACTGCGAACGCCTCGTTGATCTCATACAGATCCACCTCGCGCGCGCTCCAGCCGGTGCGCTCGTGGAGCTTGCGGATGGCGCCCACCGGCGCGGTGCTGAACCAGCCCGGCTCCTGCGCGTGCGTCGTATGCGCGACGATGCGCGCGAGCGGCGCCAGGCCGCGGCGCTGCGCCTCGGAGGCGCGCATCAGCACCAGCGCCGCAGCACCGTCCGAAATCGAACTGGAGTTGGCC
>JAHCKU010000318.1 GCA_026125625.1 Burkholderiales bacterium
GAAACCCAGCCTGAGCGCTCCGCCTCGTCGAGGCGGACAGTAATGTTCTCCAGGATCCTCATCGCCAACCGCGGTGCGATCGCCTGCCGCATCCTGCGCACCGCGCGCAGGTTGGGGATCAGCACGGTGGCGGTCTATTCGCAGGCCGACGCCGATTCGCTGCACGTGACACAGGCCGACGAGGCGGTGTGCATCGGTCCGGCGCCCAGCGCGCAGAGCTATCTGCATCAGGAACGCATCCTGGAGACGGCGCTCGCCACGGGTGCGCAAGCCATCCATCCCGGCTACGGCTTCCTGAGCGAGAACGCCGACTTCGCGCAGGCCTGCGCCGACCACGGTATCGCTTTCATCGGTCCCACCCCGGCGCAGATGCGCAGCTTCGGCCTGAAGCACGAGGCGCGCGAGCTGGCGCGTGCCAACGACGTGCCGCTGCTTCCCGCCAGCGGGCTGCTGGATGATGTCGCGCATGCGCGCGCGGAAGCTGCGCGCATCGGCTATCCGGTGATGCTCAAGAGCACTGCGGGCGGTGGCGGCATCGGCATGCAGCTGTGTCGCAGCGCGGACCAGCTGGACGAGGCCTACCGCTCGGTCGCGCGACTGGCCATGGCCAACTTCAAGCAAGGCGGGATCTATCTGGAGAAGTACGTCGAGGCCGCGCGTCATATCGAAGTGCAGGTGTTCGGCGACGGCCGTGGCGCGGTGCTGGCCCTTGGCGAGCGCGACTGCTCGGTGCAGCGGCGCAACCAGAAGGTGATCGAAGAGACACCGGCGCCGGCATTGACGCAGGCGCAGCGTGACCACCTGCAGCAGGCCGCGCTGCGCCTGGCGCGCGCGGTCGAATATCGCTCGGCCGGCACGGTGGAATTCGTCTACGACCAGGCCTGCAGCGAGTTCTGCTTCCTGGAAGTCAACACCCGTCTGCAGGTGGAGCATGGCGTCACCGAAATGGTCACCGGCATCGATCTGGTGGAGTGGATGATCCGCCAGGCCGACGGCTCGCTACCTCCACTCGACCAACTGCAAGTGACTGCGCACGGGCACGCCATCCAGGTGCGGCTGTATGCCGAGGATCCGGCGCGGAACTTCCAGCCCTCGCCCGGACTGCTCACCGACGTGTCCTTCCCCGCCGGCGTGCGCGTGGATACCTGGGTCGAACGCGGCAGCGAGGTGCCGCCCTACTACGACCCGCTGGTGGCCAAGCTGATCGTGCACGGCGAAGACCGCAGCACGGCGCTGCGCAACATGCAGGAGGCACTGGATGCCACCCGCATCGCCGGGGTGGAGACCAATCTTTCCTATCTGCGTCATGTGGTGCGCGATGCCGCCTTCGTCGAGGGGCATCAGACCACACGCTATCTGGAGCGCCTGCACTACCAGCCGGGTACGCTGGAGGTGCTCGAACCCGGCGTGCACAGCAGCGTGCAGGACCATCCCGGGCGGCTGGGCCATTGGGACGTCGGCGTGCCGCCTTCCGGGCCGATGGATCATCTGTCGTTCCGGCTCGCCAATAGACTGGCCGGCAACGATGCCGGCGCTGCCGCACTCGAGCTGACGGCGGCAGGGCCCACGTTGCGCTTCAACTGCGATGCGATCATCGCACTCGCCGGCGCGCACATGCCCGCGCTGCTGAATGGTCAGCCGCTGGCCTACTATCAGGCGCATGCGGTGCCTGCCGGCAGTGTGCTGCGCCTGGGGGCGGTCGAGGGTGCGGGCGTGCGCAGCTATCTCGCGCTGCAGGGTGGCATCGACGTACCGGACTATCTCGGCAGCAAGTCCACCTTCACGCTCGGGCATTTCGGCGGCCATGCCGGACGCATCCTGCGCAGCGGTGACGTGCTGCCGCTGCAGCCGGTGCGCGACGGCGCGGCCGCCGGGCGTGCACTGGCGTCGGAGCTGGTGCCGCAACTGCAGCGACACTGGGACATCGGCGTGCTGTACGGACCGCACGGCGCGCCGGATTTTTTCACCACGCAGGACGTCGACACCTTCTTCGCCACCGACTGGGAGGTGCACTACAACTCCAGCCGTACCGGCGTGCGCCTGATCGGACCGAAGCCGCAGTGGGCGCGCAGCGACGGCGGCGAGGCCGGCCTGCATCCGTCCAACATCCACGACAATGCCTACGCCATCGGCGCCATCGATTTCACCGGCGACATGCCGGTGATCCTCGGACCGGACGGGCCGAGCCTGGGCGGCTTCGTGTGTCCGGCAGTGATCGTGCAGGCCGAGCTGTGGAAGATCGGCCAGCTCAAGCCTGGAGACCGCGTGCGCTTCCGCCGCGTGAGCCAGGACTGGGCACGCAGGAGCGAGGCAGCGGCGGACGAGGCGCTGCGCACCCTGGCGCTGCCGAAACGTCCGCGTCCGTCCGTGCGGTCTTTGCCTGGCGAGCCGATCCTGCATCGCATCCCCCCGCGCGGCGATGCCGTCGAAGTGGTCTACCGTCAGTCCGGCGATAAGTATCTGCTGGTCGAATACGGACCGCCGGTGCTCGATCTCGACCTGCGCCTGCGCGTGCATGCGCTGATGACGGCCCTGCAGCAGCGGCAGCACGCAGGCATCGTCGATCTCACCCCCGGCATCCGCTCGCTGCAGGTGCATTTCGACAATCGCATCCTGCCACTGCAGCGCCTGCTCGATCTGCTGCTCGAATGCGAGCGCACCTTGCCGGCTGTCGAGGACATGGAGGTGCCCACGCGCATCGTGCACCTGCCGCTGTCCTGGGACGATCCGGCTACGCGCCTGGCGATCGACAAGTACATGCAGTCGGTGCGCCGCGATGCGCCCTGGTGCCCGAGCAACATCGAATTCATCCGCCGCATCAATGGGCTCGACAGTGTCCAGCAGGTGCATGACATCGTCTTCTCCGCCAGCTATCTGGTGCTGGGTCTGGGCGATGTCTACCTCGGCGCACCGGTGGCCACGCCGGTCGATCCGCGTCATCGCCTGGTCACCACCAAGTACAACCCGGCGCGCACCTGGACGCCGGAGAACGCGGTGGGCATCGGCGGCGCCTACCTGTGCGTGTACGGCATGGAGGGACCGGGCGGCTATCAGTTCGTCGGCCGCACCTTGCAGATGTGGAACCGCTACAAGTCCACCGCCGATTTCCGTGACGACAAGCCCTGGCTGCTGCGCTTCTTCGACCAGATCCGTTTCTATCCGGTGAGCGAGCGCGAACTGCTACGCATGCGTGAAGCGTTTCCGCAGGGCAGGTTCGAGCTGCGCCTCGAGCGCGAGACGTTCAGCCTGCGCCGCTACAACGCCTTCCTGCGTGAGAACGCCGCCTCCATCGCCGCATTCAAGTCACGCCAGCAGGCGGCGTTCGAGGCCGAGCGCGAACGCTGGAAGGCCGCCGGCCAGACCGAGTATGCGAGCGATGTCGCGGTCGCGGCAGCCGCGGCGGACAGCGAGCTGGATCTGCCGGCGAATGCACGCGCGGTGGCCACGCAGGTGGCGGGCAACGTATGGAAGGTGGCGGTGCGCGAAGGCGAGCAGGTCAGGACCGGCGATCCGGTGGTGATCGTCGAGTCGATGAAGATGGAGATCGTGGTACCGGCGCCATGCGACGGCGCGGTCTACCGCCTGTTCTGCAAGGAGGGCAGCCAGGTGGCGGCCGGCCAGGATCTGCTGGTGATCGAAACGGCATAGCGCATGGCACATCACACTCATCATCAGGACCAGCCCATGAACCGCGCCATCGGCACGCTGCGCCGGCGCTATCTGGCGCGCGAGCTCGATCCCGTGACCTTGGTGGAGCAACTGTGGCCGGCACTGGCAGCGGACGATGGGCATCACGTGTGGATCGAGCGCCTGCCGAAGGCAAGGCTGCTCGAGTGCGCGCGCGCCTTGCTGTCGCAGGATCCCGCGGCCCTTCCGCTGTACGGCATCCCGTTCGCGATCAAGGACAACATCGATCTCGCGCAGGTGCCGACCACCGCCGCATGTCCGGCTTTCGCCTACACGCCGGAGGCAAACGCGACGGTGGTGCAGCGGTTGATAGATGCCGGCGCCATCCCGCTGGGCAAGACCAATCTCGATCAGTTCGCCACCGGATTGGTCGGTGCGCGCTCGCCCTACGGTGCCTGCTGCAACGCCTTCGATCCCGCGTACATCTCCGGCGGATCGAGTGCCGGCTCGGCGGTCGCCGTCGCGTTGGGTCTGGTCAGCTTCAGCCTCGGCACCGATACCGCCGGCTCGGGGCGTGTGCCGGCGGCGTTCAACAATCTCATCGGGCACAAGCCGACCCTGGGCCTGCTGTCCACGCAGGGCGTGGTGCCCGCCTGCCGCTCGCTGGATGCGGTGTC
>JAHCKU010000319.1 GCA_026125625.1 Burkholderiales bacterium
AACCCGGTCCTGTCCGAGATCTTGCGGAAGTCGAGCCCTTCGGTCTGACGCGCAACGGCTGCCGGCTGAGACGAATGGCAGCGCGCGCACTGTGCGGCGAACACCTTCTCGCCGCGCGCCACCGCGCCCCTGCCGAACTCCCGCTCCAGGTCGGCAACCAGATGCGCGGCGGTGTACACCGACTTGGGACTGGCCTTGCGCCGCTCGTTCTGCCGCGCCGCATGCAGGTCGGTGGCATAGCCCTCGGACGACATGAAGAAGTCGAGAATGTTGCCGAGCCGGTCTTCGATGGCGCGGAAGTTGGGGCAGTCGCGCCGGCATTGACCGATGTTGAACGGCGTCTGACCGAACCCGCGCTGCTGCGGATCGAGCTGGCGCAAATCGCTCAGGTGGTTGACCCAGCATTGCTCCGAGCACGAGCCGATGTTGAAGTACACGCGCTGGATCGCCTCCAGAGCTCCGATCGAATCCTCGCCACCCTTGAGGATGTGATGCACGGTCTCCTTCGCTTCGCTGCGCGCCCAGCACTTGCCGTCGCGCCCCGGCTCGCACCAGCACACGGCCGTGTTCGCTTCCGCACCGCAGCTGTCGGTCTTGCGCCACTTGATGATCGACTCGTTCTCGAACACCGGCCGGTGCGCCATGTCGATCAGCGCGTTGATGGTGCCGGGATTGTTCACCTGGTCGGTGGGGATGGCGGAGGTATCCGAGGTGCCCGGACGGGCATGCGCGAACATCTGCCATTCGAGGGTGTTGGACGCCATGCCGGAGACCATGATCTCCGAGATGCGCGTGTACTGGTTGCCCACCAGGCCCTTGATGTTCTCCCACTTCGGATTGGCCGGATCCTTGGGCGGGTTGAGCGGATCGAACGCGATATGACAGGAGCCGCACGCAGTGCCGATCAGGAACGGCGGCTCGATGGAGCCGTCCTGCAGGCGGCTGGCGGGTGCTTCGCCGTCGGCGCCGTCATCGGCAAGCCTGGCGTTGTAGCCCTGCCAGGACGCGAGGCTGCCGTTGAGCTTCACCCATGCGGTCTTGTCGAACTTCGGATTCGGGAACTTGCGAAAACCCAGCGCACCGGTTGAGGTGCCGAACTGGAGATCACATGTCGACTGGCGCTGGTCGCCGTTCTTTGCGTGCACGTCGTTCGGATCCAGCGGCGCATCCTCGAAGTTGCATGCGGGATCGCGATATCCCGGTTTGCCGACGAATTGCAGCAGGGTTTCGTCACCCGGACACCAGTCGAAGCCGTAGGTCTCCTCGAGCGATCTGGCGGGACAGTTGGGCGAGCCTGGCGTACAGCAACCGGGATCGTTGATGAGTCCCCAGGCGGCGAAGCGGTCGCTGCGCTCGTCGGCGCGCAGCACGCGGAACCAGTCGATCAGTACACCGATACGCTGCTGGAATACGTAGGTATGAAACCGGTCGTTGCCCGCGGTAGCCTTGTACCAGATCTCGCGGCCGGCTCGTGCCGATGGGCTCAGGCCCGCTTCGCCGAGCCGGAAGCCGGGTTCGTCATACGCTGCGGCCGCTGTTGCTGCCGGCGCCTCCGTGGCAGGTGTACCGGTGGCGGCGGCCACGACCACGCGCTCCGGATCCAGTACTTTGGAAAACGTGCTCCCGACTGCAACGGCCACCGTCGATGCCAAGACCGCCGCCACCCACCAGCGCGTTCTCATGCCGCCCCCCGTTTGTCGAGCAGTCCGGACATGGCGGATGAATCGAGTGCGGCCGCGCCGAACTTCGTTGCTGCGGAATATACGCGCAATTCATGCTCGTGAGGCAACTACCGCGCAAGGATGCCGCATCGGCATGGTATGGCTCACGGGAATCCGGCTGCCGGTGCAGCACCGGTGGTGCGCTCACCGCGGTGGCGATGGCAGTACTGCGCGGAGGCATATATCCCCCAGGCAGAGGTGCAGGTGATGGTCCGATCCGACCATCACCCGGGAGAACTTGTGGAAATCAGGCGAGCTGCAGGTCGGTGGATTTGATGCGTCCGACGCGGGCCTTTTTCATGTCCTGCCATGCGGCAGCAAGCGATCCGTTCAAGTCGATCCCGCGCGAGGCATCCTCGATCACGACCGCCTGGAAGCCGAACTTGCGCGCATCCAGCGCCGACCAGGCCACGCAGTAGTCGGTAGCCAGGCCGCACAGGAAGACGCGGTCGATCCTGCGCCCTCGCAGATATCCGGCCAGTCCGGTTTCGGTCTTGCGGTCGGCCTCGAGGAAGGCCGAGTAGCTGTCGACTTCGCGGTGGAAGCCCTTGCGGATGATCAGCTGCGCGTGGGGAATGTCGATGCCTCCGACCAGCTCTGCGCCTTGCGTACCCTGCACGCAATGATCCGGCCACAGCACCTGCGTACCGTAGTCCAGATCGATGGTCTCGAACGGCTTCTTGCTGTCGTGCTGGGACGCGAACGACACGTGATCGGCGGTATGCCAGTCCTGCGTCAACACCACGTTCTCGAAGCTCCTGGCGATGCGGTTGATGAGCGGCACGATCTCGTCGCCGCCCTTGACCGCCAGGCTGCCGCCCGGCACGAAGCAGTTCTGCACGTCGATCACCAGCAGCGCATCATGCGCACCGGGCTTGATCTTGATGCTGCCGGCGGCCAGCGCCTGCCCGATCCACGAAGGCATCGCGACCGACGCCGCGAGGGTGCCTGCACCGGTGAGAAACCTGCGTCGGGATGAGTCGTTCACTGAAGAGTCTCCTGTAGTTTGGCGCACCGATCGCGCACTGACGAGCCGCGTCATGCGGCGACACCGGGCGAGTGTAGCATCGGCGACCCATGGCTTGGCCAAAGCCGGAGGCCGATGACCTCGTGTCTCCGTAAGAATCGACGGTGCATGGCTGGAATTTCGCCACACACTGGCGGATTTGCAGCCGCCGTGATTTCACTGGAGCGGTCAGCCGTTTACGACCCCCGGCACCTCCATCGCCGGGGGCGTGTTGCGGCTGCGGCCGCAGCGCACCAGGCCGTCGATCACCACCATGCCCACGCCGGGGATATCGCCCAGCTGCACGCTCTCCAGCAGCGTACGCCCGGCGGTGTGCTGCGCCCGGTCCAGAAACACGAAATCGGCTGCACGCCCCGGCTCGATCAGTCCGCCGTTCAGCTTGCGGATACGCGCGGTGTTGCCGGTGGCGAAACAGAACACCTGCTCGGCCGGGATGCCCGCGAAGCTCGACAGCAACGCGATCAGGCGCAAGATGCCCAGCGGCTGCACACCCGAGCCGGCCGGTCCGTCGGTGCCGAGGATCACCCGCTGCATGCATTCGCCGTCGCGCGCCGCCTGCGCAGCGGCGACTGCGATCTTCTCGTTGCCGTTGTGCACGATCTCGATGGCCCGCGACGAGCGCTCGCACAGCTCGCACACGTGAGCCTCGGACAGCGCCGTGTGGCCGCCGTTGATGTGGCCGATCACGTCGGCGTCGGCCTCGAGGACGACGTCCTTGTCGATCAGCCCCGAGCCGGGGATCGACGGGCCGCCCGTGTGGATCGTGCTCTGGATCCCGTGCTTGCGCGCCCACGCGACCATCGTCTTCGCCTCGGCGCCGGCCTTCACGGACCCCAGGCCCACCTCGCCCAGGAGCTTCACGCCGGCCTTGGCGAGGTCCGCGAAGTCCTGCTCGGTCATGCCCTTCTCGATGACCGGGGCGCCGGCGAGTACCTTGACGCCTCCGGGGCGGAAGTTGTCGAACGCGCGCTGCGCGGTGATCGCCAGCGCCTTGAGCCCCACGATGTCCTTCGGACGGCCGGGCAGGTGGACCTCGCCGGCGGAGATCATCGTCGTGACGCCGCCGTGCATCGTCGAGTCGATCCAGCCCAGCTGTCCCTGCCGCGGCGTCCAGTCGCCGAACACCGGGTGCACGTGGCTGTCGATCAGCCCGGGGGCGAGCGTGGTGCCGCGCGCGTCGACGAGGACGTCGGGCGCCGCGGTGTCGCAGTCGGCCTCCCGGCCCACCGCGGCGATGCGCCCGTCGCGCACGACGATGGTGTCGGCGTCGAGGATGGGCCGGTCGATGTCGCCCGAGAGCATCAGCCCCACGGTCCGGCTGACGACCTTGCCTGACGTGCCGGTCGCTGCGGGTTCTGCCATCGTTGCTCTCCGTCGATGCCGGCGCCAGCGCGCCCGTTCATGTAGCGAATGCTAAACCAGCGCCGGGCCTCCGGCAAGCCGCGGGCCGCGCCGACACGGCGCGCTATCCGCCGGAGGGGAAGACCTCCGGCGGCGCGACGGCCCGCCGGACCGCGTCGACGATGAACGCCTCCCAGTGCGCGAGCGCCTCGGGC
>JAHCKU010000032.1 GCA_026125625.1 Burkholderiales bacterium
CGCTGCCACGGCAAAGACCCGCTTCAGGCACTACATTAACCTGCAGCACACGGAAGCCCGGCTCGACCGGCTTCTCTCCGATTTCTCCTGGGGGCGCGCCGACGAAGTCTTCCGCGACGCCGCCTGAACCCGACTGGATCCGGATGCGCGCCATGGACCGATTGCCGATCGTCGTGAACCTGCTCAAGGCCGAGGACGCCCTGCGCTGGGACGAATTCGTGCGCCGCTGCCCGCAGGCCACCTTCTTCCACCTGTCCGCCTGGCGCGAGCTCATGGAAGAGGTGTTCGATCACCGCACCTTCTATCTGTATGCCGAGCGCGCCGGCGACATCGTCGGCGTGCTGCCGCTCGCCGAGGTGCGCAGCCGCCTGTTCGGTCATGCGCTGGTGTCGCTACCCTTCTGCGTCTACGGCGGCATCGCGGCGGCCGAGGATGCAGGCCCGGAGACCCTGTACGCGCTCGAATCCAAGGCCGAGACGCTGGCGCGGCGCTCGGCGTGCAGCACCTCGAATTCCGCAACCTGACGCCGCGCCACGAGGACTGGCCGCGCCAGGAACTCTACGTCACCTTCCGCAAGGAGATCCTGCCCGAGGTCGAGGCCAACATGCTCGCCATCCCGCGCAAGCAGCGCGCCATGGTGCGCAAGGGCATCAAGGCCGGCTTGCGCAGCGAACTGGACGATTCCGTCGACCGCTTCTTCGATCTCTACGCCGACAACGTGCATCGGCACGGCACGCCGCCTTTTCCCAAGCGCTACTTCAGCGAATTGAAGCGCGTATTCGGCGACGCGTGCGAGGTGCTGATCGTGGTCGACGCCGGTGGCCGCCCCGTCTCCGGCGTGATGTCGTTCTACTTCCGGGATGAAGTGCTGCCCTACTACGCCGGCGATCTGTTCGATGCACGCGATCTCGCGGCAAACGATTTCAAGTACTGGGAGCTGATGCGCCTCGCCTGTGAACGAGGGCTTCGCGTGTTCGACTACGGTCGCAGCAAGCGCGGAACGGGTTCGTTCGATTTCAAGAAGAACTGGGGCTTCGAGCCCGAGCCCCTGCACTACGAATTCAAGCTCCTGCGGCGCGCCGAAGTGCCGCAAAACAATCCCCTCAATCCGAAGTACCAGCTGTTCATCAAGACCTGGCGGCATTTGCCGCGCCCGCTGGCCAACTTCCTCGGGGCCCGTCTGGTTCGGCATCTGAGCTGAGCGCGATGGAAGAGCTGTTGTTCCTCGCCCATCGCATCCCCTTTCCACCCGACAAAGGGGACAAGATCCGCTCGTTCCACGTGCTGCGCTTCCTGGCGCAGCACTATCGCGTGCATCTCGGTGCGTTCATCGACGACCCGCTGGACTGGACGCGAGCCGACGAGCTCGGGCAGTTCTGTGGGGAGACGCATTTCGAGCGCCTCGGCAAGCGCCGCGCGACTGCTCGTGCGCTCACCGGCTTCGCCAGCGGCCGGGCCCTGACTCTGCCCTACTATTCCGACTCCGGCATGGCAGCCTGGGTGAAGAGCATTCTCGCGCGGCGTCCGATCAGCGCGGTGTTCGTCTACTCGGCGGCGATGGGTCAATACATCGAGTCTGCAAACGACGTTCGTCGCATCATCGATTTCGTGGATGTCGATTCGGACAAGTGGCGTCAGTACAAGGAATCGCTCAGCGGCGTGAAGAAGTGGGTATACAGCCGGGAAGCCGAGCGCCTGCTGCGTTACGAGCGCCGTCTGGCGCAGCTTGCCGAAGCGTCGTTCTTCGTATCGGCCGCAGAGGCCGCGCTGTTTCGTCGTCTTGCTCCCGAGGCCGCGGGCAAGATCGCGCACTACAACAACGGGGTCGATCTCGACTTCTTCTCTCCGCAGCATCGTTGCGACAGCCCTTACGCGCCTGGCGAAAGAGGACTCGTGTTCACCGGGGCGATGGACTATTGGCCCAACGTGGATGCAGTGGTGTGGTTCGCCCGCGAAATCCTGCCGGGCATACGCTCGGCCGTGGCGGACGCCACCTTCTATATCGTCGGCTCCAATCCCTCCGCCGAGGTCATGCAGCTGGATTCGTTGCCCGGTGTCCGCGTCACCGGCCGCGTGGACGACGTACGGCCTTACGTGCGTCATGCCGCAGCGGCAGTCGCGCCGTTGCGGCTCGCCCGCGGCGTTCAGAACAAAGTGCTCGAAGCGATGGCCTGCGGCAAGGCAACGGTGGTGACTTCACAGGCGCTGGAAGGCATCGAAGCGCAAGCGGGACGCGACGTGGTACTGGCCGACTCGCCGGGAGCATTCGCCGCTGCCCTCATACGCCTGCTCGCACAACCCGATCCGGAACTCGAGGCCAATGCACGTAAGCTGGTCGAGTCCCGCTACGGTTGGGAGCGCAACCTCGCCCATGTGATGGAGGTGTTGCGTCCAGCCAGCGGTGTTGGAACCAGCTCCCGATCCGCAGCGGGCGTCACGACCGGATCGCCATCGACCGCGGCGATCTAGGACCATCATGAAGCTCGTCGATCTTCCCCGCAGCAGCGCCAAGACGGCCGGACAACCTCCAGCGCTCGGTGCCATCGGCTGGCCGACCGCACTGACGGCACTGAGCCTCGGCTGGCTCGCCCTGGTGCTGCTTTATCTCTCCGACGTGCGCACCATTGCCCATACCTGGTACACGGTCGGTACTTATGCACACGGACTGGTCGTCTACCCGGTAAGCGCCTGGCTGATCTGGCGGCAGCGCCAGGCCCTGATGCTGCAGGCTCCGCAGCCGTATCTGCCAGCGGTGCTCGTTCTGGGACTGCTGAGCCTGATCTGGCTGCTCGGTCATCTGACCAATATGCAGACGCTGCGCGAGTTCGCGTTCGTTGCATCCGTGCCGGTACTGGCATGGGCAGTTCTGGGCAGCGCGGTCGCACGCATCATCTTCTTCGCGCTGGCGATGACCATGTTCGCCTGGCCGGTCGGAGAATTCTTCGTACCGACAATGATCGACTATACGGCGGATTTCACCGTGGCCGCGCTGCGCCTGAGCGGCGTTCCGGTCTACCGGGAAGGCAACTTCTTCGTGATCCCCACCGGGAGTTGGTCGGTCGTCGAGGGCTGTAGCGGCATTCGCTATCTGATCGCTTCCGTATATGGAGGCGCGATCTTCGCGTATCTGAATTTCAGGGACTGGCGGCGTCGCCTGCCGTTCATGATCGCGGCGATCATCATGCCGATCGTCGCCAACTGGCTCAGGGCCTACATCATCGTCATGCTGGGCCATCTTTCCGACAATCGCATCGCCGCCGGTGTGGACCACCTGGTCTACGGCTGGGTGTTCTTCGGCATCGTGATCCTTGCCCTGTTCTACGTCGGCTCCCGCTTCAGCGATGTGCACGGAAGCAAATCGAAGGCAACCGGGATCGCGCCGGCGCCGGCTGCGACCGGTGCGACTTTCGCCGTCCTCACCCTCCTGGCAGTGGTGCTCGCCGGGATCGGTCCGGGGGTGGCACTCGCGCTGCAGCGCATGACCCCCGTCCATGACGGTGCGGTAATCGTGCACCTGCCGTCATCGGGCAGCGGCTGGACAGCAGGCGCACCACCATTCTCCGACTGGGAACCGCGGATCGAGACACCGACTTTTTCTGCGCAGACGGCGTACGTGAGGTCGGATCAAACGGTCGGCATGTTCGTGGCGTACTATCGAAATCAGCAGACCGGCGGAAAGATGCTCACCTACGCCAGCACTTCGCTCGCGGACTACAGCGTCAAGGGCTGGCGCACCACCGAGCGCCGCGTCCTTCCGGTCGTCTCGCCAGACCATTCGATGCAGGTCATCGAACGACGCATGCACTCGCAGGGACAGAACCTGATCAGCTGGCAATGGTATTGGGCCGGCCGGCAGAACACTGCAGGCTTCTGGGAGGGCAAGCTCGCGGAGGTGAAGGGCAAGCTCGCCGGGCTCGGCGACGATGCCGCCACGATCGTGCTGTCGGCACCGTTCACGGACGATCCCGAGCAGGCGCGCGCAGCGCTGCGTGCGTTCCTCGCGGAGATGGGTCCGGCAATCGAATCGAGCCTGAACGATGCTGCCGCGCAGTGAACCGATGCTGGCGCGGCTGGCCGCCGCCGGGAACGCGCCGTTGATCGCCCACGTCATCTATCGCCTGGACGTAGGCGGGCTGGAGAACGGACTGGTGAATCTGGTCAATCATCTGCCCTCGGACCGTTTTCGCCATGCCATCATCTGCCTGTCGGACTACACCGATTTCAGCAAGCGCATCAGCAATCCCGACGTCGGTCTGTTCGCGCTCGACAAGCCACCCGGCAACAGCCCGCGCATGCATTTCCGCCTGTGGCGCCTGCTGCGCAAGCTCAGACCCTGCCTGCTGCACAGCCGAAACCTGGCCGCCCTCGAGTGCCAGATCACGGCTGCCATTGCCGGCGTACGCGCACGTGTGCACAGCGAGCACGGACGCGACATGGGTGACCTCGACGGACGCAACCGCGTCGACCTGGGGATCCGGCGCATGCTGCGGCCCCTGGTGCACCGCTACATCGCGCTATCCCGGGATCTCGAGAACTACCTGCGGACGGTGGTCGAAGTCGACGGCAGCAAGCTGGACCAGATCTACAATGGTGTGGACACCAACCGCTTCCGGCCGGCGCAGCCGCGTGCATCGCTGCCTCACCCCATGTTCCAGCAGCCGGAGTTGATCGTCGTGGGAACGGTGGGTCGCATGGAGCCGGTCAAGGATCCGCTGAACCTCGCGCGCGCGTTCGTACGCAGCGCGGAATTGATGCCCGAGGCGCGTGACCGGCTGCGTCTGGTCATGATCGGCGACGGCCAGCTGCGCACCCACGTCGAAGCGCTGCTCGCAGCCGCCGGGCTGGCGGGTCAGGCCTGGCTGCCCGGCGCACGCGGCGGCGTGGACGAGATCCTGAGGGGGCTGGACATCTTCGTCCTGCCTTCTCTATCGGAGGGCATCTCCAACACCATCCTCGAAGCCATGGCAAGCGGATTGCCGGTCGTTGCCACGCATACCGGCGGCAATCCCGAACTGGTGCACAATGAGGACACCGGTCTGCTCCCGCCTGCGAACGACTCCGAGGCGCTGGCGCAGGCGATCGTGCGCTATGCGAAAGATCCGGACCTGCGCCGGCAGCACGGTCTGCGTGCCCGCCAGGTCGCGCTGGAGCGCTACAGTCTCGGTGCGATGGTCAACCGTTATGCCACCGTCTACCACGAGCTGCTGCTGCAACGCTGCCCGGAAGCGCTCGTTTCTGCACGCCAGACCTGATCAAATGCCACTCGCTGCCCCCTTACGCTCATGTGCGGAATAGCCGGAATCTTCGACAGCATCGCCAAACGGCCCATCGATCGGGCATTGCTCGATACGATGAATGCAGCGCAATTCCATCGTGGTCCGGACGAGGGGGGAATCCATATCGAGCCGGGCATCGGCCTGGCACATCGGCGCCTGTCGATCATCGACCTGTCCACCGGTCAGCAGCCGCTGTTCAACGAAGACGGCAGTGTGGCGGTCGTGTTCAACGGCGAGATCTACAACTACCAGGCGCTCATCCCGGAGTTGACCGCGCTGGGTCACACGTTCCGAACACGCAGCGATACGGAAGTCATCGTGCACGCCTGGGAAGCATGGGGTGAGCGCTGCGTCGAACGGTTCCGGGGCATGTTCGCCTTTGCGCTGTGGGACCGCAGGCAGGAAACGCTGTTCCTGGCGCGCGACCGGCTCGGCGTCAAGCCGCTCTACTATGCCTTGCTCGAGGACGGCCGCTTCGTCTTCGGGTCGGAACTGAAGTCGCTCATGGCGCATGGCGGCTTCCGCACGACGCTCGATCCTCAGGCAATCGAAGACTACTTCGCCTTCGGCTACATCCCCGAACCACGGACGATCTATCTCGGCGTGGCAAAGCTTCCTGCCGCCCACACCCTCGTGGTGCGACGTGGAAAGACGCTGCCTGCCCCGACCCGATACTGGGACGTGCACTTCGGGCTGGATAGGCGTCTGAGCCTGGAGCAGGCATGCGACGAACTGCACGAGAGGTTGCGCGAGTCCGTACGCCTGCGCATGATCTCCGAAGTGCCGCTCGGCGCGTTCCTGTCCGGCGGCGTCGATTCCAGCGCGGTCGTCGCGACGATGGCCGGGCTCGACGACGCGCCGGTGCGCACCTGCGCTCCATCTCTGTTTGCCGACCCGGGCTTCGACGGTCGGCTATGCGCGTGAAGTGGCCCAGCGCTATCACACCGATCATCATGTCGAGCAGGTCGAGAGCGACGACTTCGACCTGATCGACCGGCTCTCGTCCGTGTACGACGAGCCGTATGCGGACAGTTCCGCACTGCCCACTTATCGCCTGTGCGACTCGCACCAAGCACGTCACCGTCGCGCTGTCGGGCGACGGCGGCGACAGGCCTCGGCGGCTACCGCCGCTATCAGATCCACCTGCGCGAAGAGCAAATGCGCTCGATGCTCCCGCTCGGCCTGCGGCGCCCCGTCTTCGGGGCATTGGGAAGTCTGTACCCGCAGGCCCTGTGGGCACCGAAAGCGCTACGCGCCAAGGCCACGTTCCAGACGCTGGCACGCGATTCGGTAGGCCTACTTCAACCTCATCGTGGTCGACGACCCGACGCGGCGCCGTCTGTTCAGTCCGGCGTTTCGCCGTCAACTCATAATACTCGGCCCTGAGCGTGCTGCGCCGTCATGCCAGCGTGCCCCGCAGGACGATCCGCTGGCACTGGTGCAGTATCTCGATCTGAAGACTTATCTGGTGGACGACATCGCCACCACGGTGGATGTTGCCGGCAACTGCTACTGCCACGAGTTTGGAGCCGCCGACCTGGATCATCCACCAGTTGATGCGATCACGCCACGGCCGCTCCAGCAGCCGCAGCGGCGACCTGTTGAGAAACGAGACCGAAGTACGCCATAGACGTTACTATATCTTCGTCGCCAGGATGGGTTCGCACTCGCCAGCCTGTACATCGTTTGCGTTACGCTCAGATGGACGCGCATCGGATCCGCCGTTCTGCTGGTCCGCCGTGGCCTGCGATTCAGACCATGACTATCTGCAGCAGATCGTCACGCAGCATCGGTCCGGTGCGCGCGACTTCAGCAGTGATCTGGTCGTTGCTCATGTTCGATTCCTTCCTGAAACGGAATTGGACTATACCGAAGCCGCAGGCACATCGCGACCGGTGGGCGTCTGCTCGGCTGCCTGAGACGATGCGAATCCTGCACATCCTCGATCATTCGATTCGGCGCACAACAGCTCTTACCTTACCTTCACTGCGCTGGCAGCTTGCATCCTGCGCGAGCAGCGGCGGCTGGGCTGGGAGACGTTCCATGTCACCAGCCCCAAGCACCCCAACCCCAACGGCGCGGAGGAGCAAGTCGACGGCTGGACGTTCTATCGCACCGCACCGGCAACCGGCTGGATGTACGCTATCCCGTGCTGTCCGAATGCGCTGATGCAGCAGCTGGAACGGCGGGTGGAAGAAGTGGCACGCCAGCATCGCCCCATTAATTGCACGCCCACTCTCCGCTGCTGAATGCACGCCCGGCCATCAGCGTCGGGCGGCGCCTCATACCGGTGGTGTACAGTTGCCGGGCGTTCTGGGAGACGCAGCGGTCGACCATGGCACCGCCCGCGAGGTGACTTGCGCTATCGTGCCACGCGAGCATTGGAGACCGCTGCGCTGCGTAACGCCGATGCCGTGACCACGATCTGCCGGACTGCGCAACGGGATGCGATGGACTGCGCCGACATTCCGGCAGCCAAGATCACCGTCATACCCTAACGCAGTGGACATCGACAAGTTTGCCCAGTCCGGCGCACCGGATGCGGATCTGCAGCAGCAGCTCGGCCTGGATGGTTGGTGGTCGGCTTCATCGGCTCGTTCTACGCCTACGAGGTCTGAGCCTGTTGCTCCAGGCGGTGCCGCGCATGCACGCGCGTGTCCCGAATCTGAAGATTCTGCTCGTCGGTGGTGGCCCCAGGATAGCGAGCTGAGGTCGCTCGCTCAGCAGCAGCGTGAGAAACAGCGTGATCTTCACCGGGCGTGCCGCATGACCAGGTAGGCAAGTACTACGATCTGATCGACGTTTTGGCCTATCCGCGTCTGTCGATGCGGCTGACGAACCTGGTAACCCCGCTCAAGCCGCTGGAATGCATGGCACAGGGCCGGCTGCTGGTCGCCTCCGACGTCGGCGGTCATCGCGAGCTGATCCAGGACGACAAGACCGGATTGCTGTTCCCGGCCGGCTCGGCCGACGCGCTGGCGGATCGCATCGTCGGACTGGTGCAGCAGCCGCAGCGCTGGGCGGAGCTGCGTGCGCAGGCGAGAAGATTCGTCGAGACCGAACGAACCTGGGCCAAGAGCGTGGCCCGCTACCAGAATGTTTATGCGCGCTGCCTGCAGCGTGATACTACGCATGAGCGCGGTGCTCGAGCACACTCCAACCCATAGCAGCCGGCTGCGGGTGGTGATGGCCGGCCCTCTTCCACCTGCCATCGGCGGCATGGTCACGGTCATCGACGACCTACGCACCTCCCACCTGGCGCGGGACGTGGATCTGGTGCTGTTCGACACGAAGAAGACCACACCCGCCAACCGCTCGCTCCTGCAAGGTGTCACCGCCCGCCTTGGATTGTGGGCGCGCTGGTGGTCGGCGCTGCGCGGCCGCGGCACCATCGCCCACATCCATACCTGCAGCGGGCTGTCCTTCTTTCTCGATGGATCGCTGCTGCTTATCGCCCGGCTGCGCGGCGTTCCCGCTCTGCTGCACATCCATGGCGGATTGTTCGAGGATTTCCTGAAATCTCTGTCTCCCGCAGCGCGCTGGCTGGCTCGGCTCATCGCCCGCGCCGCCGATCGCGTCATCGTTCTGTCGAGTGGCTGGCAGGCGCGCCTTGCCCCGCTGCTGCCGGGAGCCAGGCTGACGGTCGTAGAGAATGGCATCAGCCTGCCGGATGCGCCGCTCGTCCGCGCAGGCATGGATGTTCCGAGCATCCTGTTCCTCGGTAACGTCTCCACTGCCAAAGGTGTGGAGGATCTCGTCGATGCCGCTGCCCGGCTGAAGCAGCCGTTCCGCCTGGTGCTGGTCGGCAGCGACGAGCCGGAAGGCATGAGTGCGCGCATGCACAGCCGCGCCATGCAGCTCGGAATCTCGGAGCACGTCGTCTTTGCAGGCCCGGCCTATGGTGCAGCCAAGCACGCGCATCTGCGCAGTGCCGACGTGTTCGTTCTGCCGTCACACGTGGAGGCCTTGCCCATGGCACTGCTCGAAGCCATGGCAAATGGCCTGCCGGTGATCGCCACCCGGGTCGGCGCGATTCCCTCGGTGGTGGAATCCGAGCACAATGGCCTGCTGATCGAGCCGCGGGATGTTCCCGCACTCGCACAGGCGCTGGAGCGTCTGCTCGGCGATGCAAGCCTGCGTACCCGCCTCGGCACCAATGCGCGCCAGCTCACTCACGAGCGCTACGGTGTGGACCGCGCCGCCGATGAGCTGATGCAGCTGTACAAGCGCGTGACGGCATGACCGAATCATGGACACTGAAGGCATGAGCAAGATCGTGCCGCCTTCGAGCTTCGAGGCGCGTTGGCGCGAACGCTTCCAGCGTTACGCCGATGCGCACGACGACGATGCCAGCATCGCCGGCTGGTCCTCCTCCGGCCTGCATGCGCGCTACCGTCATTTCTGCCGCGTATGGCAAGGTGCCAAGGCCGGCAGCGTGTGGATCGATGCCGGGTGCGGCGCAGGAACCTATGCCCGCAGGCTGGCGCAGGACGGACTCGAGGTCTACGGCCTGGATTACTCCTATCCGACCTTGCGCAAGGCGCGCGAGCGTTCGCCCAGGATCACTGCCTGGGCAGTAGGAGACGTCACCAGGCTGCCGCTGCGCAGCGCCAGTGCCGATGGCCTGCTGTGCTTCGGCGTGATGCAGGCGCTGGCCGCCACCGACGCCGCCGTCGCCGAGATGGCGCGCGTGCTGCGCCCCGGCGGTGAGGTGTGGATCGACGCGCTGAACGCCGCCTGCCTGCCCGACAGGATGAAAGTGGCGTGGCAGCGCTTGCGCAAGCACCCTCCCCACCTGCGTTACGATGATCCGCGCGAACTGGCAGACAGATTGCGCAAGCTCGGTTTCACGCACGTCCACGTGCATTGGGTGCCGATCATGCCCGGGAAGCTACGCAATCTGCAAGGCGTGCTCGAGAGTGCACCGGTGAAATCCATGCTGGGGGCCGTACCCTTCCTGGGACGCTGGCTCAGCCATGCGTTCGTCCTGCATGCGCGCCGCGCAGCGGGTAGCGAAACCAGGAGCAACTAACCGATGCTTGCCGCGCTTACACGTCTGGTCGGAAGCCGGCTCGCGCCTGGCGGCGGCAATGCGCGCCTTTCCATCCTCATGTATCACCGCGTGCTCACCGACCCGGATCCGCTGCTGCCCGGGCAGATGCACGCGGCACTGTTCGACACGCACATGCAGGCGCTGCGCACGCACTTCAACTGCCTGCCGCTGGGTGAGGCGGTCACGCGGCTGCGCAACGGCACCCTGCCCCCGCGCGCGGCGTGCGTGACCTTCGACGACGGCTATCGCGACAACGTCGAGGTCGCCCTTCCGATACTGCGCAAGCATCGGGTTCCGGCGATCTTCTTCATCGCCACCGGATATCTCGACGGCGGACGGATGTTCAACGACACCGTGATCGAGGCGATTCGCGGTGCGAATGTACCTGAGCTGGACCTGACGGACTTCAAAGCAGGCGTGCTTGCGCTGAACACCGTCGAGCAGCGCAGGGCGGCGATATCGGCATGCCTGCGTGTCGCCAAGTACCGCAACCCCGAGAAGCGCCTCGACTTCGTGGCAGAGGTCGCACAGCGTTCAGGGGCAAGACTGCCCGACGATCTGATGATGGACAGCGCTCAGCTGGAGATCCTGCTGAACGCGGGCATGGAGATCGGCGCGCATACGGTGCACCATCCGATCCTGCTCAGGATCGCCGATGACGAAGCGCGCAAGGAGATCGTGGATAGCAAGCGTCAGCTGAAGTCCTGACCGAACGTGAGTAAGCTTGTTTTGCCTACCCTAACGGAATTCCGGCAAGGACTACGGTCAAAACATGTGGCAATGGTACGCGAGGCGGGTTTTGTTTGCCAGTGTCCACCTCCGTGGGGAACATCCACCGATCACCGACTACTATCCAGTTGCCCCGCTTCACGCGGGACAACTACCCACTTTGCGATTCGCTGCGCATGCTGCACAATTGCGCTGTCAATCGACCCGTGTTCGCCTGATCGGGGCACACCGAAAGATGCAGCCTTCCCTTGTCGTCCTTGGCAACACGCTTACTGCGTTGGCAGTGGCACGGGATGCCAGTAGCCGCGGCCTGAATCCGATTCTGGTCGACAAGTCATGGGGCATTGCATTCCATACGCGTCGCGCGCAGCTGGACATGCTGGACTCATCTCAGACGGATCAGGATCAGCTCGCCCACATACTTGAATTGGGCGCGAACAAGCAGAACTATCTGATCGCAACGGGCGACTCCTGGCTGCGCTTCATCGTGCGGCACAGGACCGCATTGGACGGCGCGTTTGCTCGAATTCTTCATGCCGACAACGAAGTTCTCGAGATCTGCCTGAACAAGACGCGTTTTGCACAGTGGTGCCGCGAGAACGATGTTCCGTCGCCTGCAGCCTGGTTTCCGGACAAGGAGACAAGACCGGCGGAGTTGAAGCTCCCACTTTTCCTGCGGCCCGCAGATACGTTGCACGATCGTCCCGTCCCTGGCATTCCAAAGGCAGTACAGGTCACGTCCGAATCAGATCTCGCCGGATGGCTGAGACGCTACGCCGAAGCCAGTGTGGAGCCGCTGGTGACGGAATCGCTTCTGGGGCAGCCGCTGATTCAATACTCGGTGGCGGTCGCCCGCCATGGCGAGCGACGTCTCTCCTTCGTAGCAGAGAAAGTCCGACCTGCTCCCGAAGCGTGTACCGTCGGAACGTATGTGCGAATAGCGGAAGCGCCAGCCATAGAGGCCAGCGTACTGAACACCCTGGAGAAGCTCGGTTACTTAGGCATCGCGGAGGTAGAGGTGTTATATGCCCCTCGAACACAACGCCATGTTCTGATAGAGATCAACGCACGTCCCTGGCTGCAATACGCCCTGGCACCGGCAATCGGACTGGATTTCCTAGACGTTCTCGTGGGCAACAAACCGCTTCATTCGAGACGGCAGGCCAGCGCTGCATGGCTGAACTGGCACGATGATCTATACGTTTGCTGGTCGCGCAGCACGGGCTCCGTCCGGAAACGGCAAATTCCTCTATTGACCTACCTGCGCTCGCTTTTGTCAGCGAACGTCTTCCCGATTTACTCGCCCGCAGATCCCGCCCCAATGTTTGCGCGATGGTCTAAACATTTTGGATACAGGCCACGCCTCCGTACGTCACCAAGCTCGACAAAGAGTCCGCATGAAGTCGTTTAGTAATTTTCCGACCATCGAGCTTTTCGCCTGAAGAGTTATCCAGTAGGCGAGCAGTCACTCCTCCAGATCGACAGCGTTTCCCCCATGGCTGAAAGTCGCTGAGATCCGCACTCCCCCACCCCAATCACATTGATACCCCCCGTTGGGGCGCTGGGCATCCCAGTCACAGCATCCTCGACCAACAGCCACGAGTTCTACGCAGCAAGCCCGAATCACACACGAGCTGCTGCCGAATCTTCCTAGACGTCCATAGAACTCGGAAGACTGGGTGCTGGAGAACTACTCAAATTGCACAGTCAGCAGCCGTAAATTCTACGGCAGCACCAATCCAGCATCTATCTCTGTTTGATATCTTCCATGAAGATCACTCATATCGGTCACGCAAGCATCCTAATCGAGACCAATGGCTTGCGAGTGCTTTGCGATCCCTGGTGGAGAGGCCCATGTTTCGGCTCACAATGGTGGATCTATCCAATGCCGTATCTGGACCCCCTGAAGCAGGCCGGGATCGACTACATCTACATCTCTCATGGGCACGAGGATCATTTCCATCCACCCACACTGCGTACTCTGGATCGATCTGCAAAGTTGCTCGTAGCGCGCGGGGCCAGCTTCCTGCCAGAGGCACGCGAACTCGGCTTTGAGTTGATTGAAGTCAGTGATAACGAGGCTAGAGGGCTGGGAAACGATGTAGTCTGTCGAATAATTCCGACTCACGGGGGTGATACCTTCATGACGTTGACCGATGGCGTCGAGACGGTCGTGAATCTGAATGACGCGATTCATCCGCTGCCTGCATATGCCCGCAGAAAGTTCATCAAGGTGATCAAGCGCATGCACCCTGAGATCGACTACCTCTTCTGCGGTCACGGTGTAGCTTCCCATTTTCCGAATTGCTATGTCGTTCCTGGGAAAGACAGGGAGGCCACCGCACACAAGCGCCAACTCTACTTCAACGAAGTGTGGGCTGATATAGCCTCAATGCTCGCCCCCAAGTATGCATTCCCGTTCGCTGCCGACGTAGTACTGCTGGAAGACGATTTGCAGTGGGGAAACGAACCTATTCATAACACGACGAGGCCGACGGAAGTGTTCGCATGTCGCCTTCCAGATCGATCCAAGCAAGCGCTGGACATAACCAGCGGATTCGAGGTCGTCGATGGACAGGTAACCAAAACGAGACTACGCGTACCGTTGCGCATGGATGATGTTCGAGAAGCTTATGGCGACAAGATCGCCCAGGCGAACAGATACGGAAGCGTTCGCGACGACAATGTCAACGAAGTGTACGAGCTGCTAAAACGAAACATCAATGGCAGACGTACATATCTTGGCAGTTTCAACGGAGACTATCGGGTACTTATACGATTCCGTGGAGGTAGTGTAGGGCTGAGCATCACCAAAGCAGGAACCGACATCAATGTCACAAAGATCTCTGATGTCGAGGTCGATACTGGTACTTATGATGTTGTACTTGTCACGAAACTTGCCTATCTTCAGCGCAGTCTGTCTACGCGCTTTGGCAATGATTTGCTATTCGTCGGTTCAGGGGGAGTGTTGCTCTATAACTCTACCGATGCCTTAGGCTCGGGCTTGAACGACGAAATAATGGCTATGGTCTCGCCTTTCTATTACACAGGCTCCCGCATGAGGCGGCGCCTGAAAGCAGCGCTCAAGCGGTTGGTGAACCGGGACGAACTAGATCTCTACAATATAAAGCGATGGACCGTCTTCGCAACTCGGCCCTGATCCCGCGCAGACTCGCCAGGTGACATCTCGTATGTCATTGGACGCATGGAACTTTGACAGCAACTCTTCTCTCACGTAGCCAGGTCGGCTATACCTTGCGACCTTTGCACACCCAAGCTCTAAGCTTCGAGCTCAAGCCCAGGTTGATGCACGTGACTTTCAACATAGCGGTACTTGCCCGACTTGCCTGGGCGGATGTCGTTGACGACATCCACGATGACGTTTACATTCGATCCCAGTCTTGCAGAAATTCCTTGAACGATCCGCGCTCGGGTGTCTTCTGCGAATCCCTGCTCCTTGACAACCATAACTCTTATCGAGTCTATGCTCTCCTGGACGATCTTAAATTTTCCAACACCAGGTAAATCTCGAACGACGTAGATAAGCGCAAGTCCATGCATGACTGTCCCATCACGGGCGACGACAAAATCTGTTGAACGCCCCTGCACTTCTGCGAGTACGGGCAGTCCACGCCCACACGGGCATTGCTCATCGCTCAAGGCGCCCATGTCTCCAGTACGGTATCTGACGAACGGAAAATCAGCTGTGGCGAGGTGAGTGACGACAATCTCTCCGCACTGACCTGAAGGAAGGACATTTCCAGCTGCGTCTACAATCTCTACAATAATATCCTCAGCAGAAATGTGCATACGACCGCTCGGACATTCGTGTGCGATGAAACCAGAGTCCCGGCCACCGTACCCGTTGGCGACGGAACATCCGTATACTCGCTGCATGGCGCTGCGCTGGTCCGGATAGAGCATCTCCGATGTCACGAACACGACTTTGATGCCGACATTATTCAGTCTGATGCCCTCACTTTCTGCGTATTTCGCAATCATGGAAAGAGCAGAGGGGTAGCCGAAGAGCATCCTCGGTCGCCGCTTGCGTATCCGCGTCACTGCATCGCGTAAGGCATCTCGAGACAAATCGAACGCGGGAAGCAATTCGGATCGTAGGAGCTTGTCTCTAATCAAGCGCACTCGGTCTTGCGTGCCTAGCTCGATGGGCGATCCCCAGACAACCATCTCTGGGTCACCAATATCCACGCCCCACCATCGCGTTGCACGCCACTTTGCTGCAACGTCATGGCTCACGCGTTCAGACCCCACAAAGAATATGAGCGGCTCTCCGCTGGAACCACCGGTGTTGAGACGCCTAAGAGATATTGCGTTGCGTGAGCGAAAGGAATCCTGTCGGCTACGTATGTCCGCCTTGGTGAGCAATGGGACTCGGGCGAGATCGCCTAAAGAATGTATCGTAGTCGGGCTAAAACCAGTCGAAGCGAATATCTCTTGGTAGTAAGGAACAGTGGTTGCAATTCGATCAAGGAAGGCCCGGAGTTTCGGCAGCCGGATTGCGGCGTCAATCTGCTCTGAATTCAGCCATTGCGTCTTTTCCAACTGCCTGCGAAGCGAGGTGGATCGATGTCCCTTGAACCTCTCGTGCAACGGAAATACTGCTGAAGAAATAAGCGACGTGTATGGGTGCATTTGCTTACAATCCCAACCACC
>JAHCKU010000320.1 GCA_026125625.1 Burkholderiales bacterium
AGCTCGCGCATCCCGAGTGGGGCTCGCACGTCGACTTCGACAAGGCACAGTCGAGCGCGACCCGCGAGACCATCTTCGCTGCGCTGGCCGGTACGCCCGCGCTGCTGATCGGCTCGCATTTCGCCGAGCCGACGGCCGGTCGCATCGTGCGCGACGGCAAGGCCTATCGGCTGGATATCGGATGACTGGCCGGACCCTGCCGCGGGAGCCGGGTGCGATCAGCCGACCGGCGGGCGGGCGAACAGCAGGACCAGGGCCGCGCTCCCGGCGATTGCAGCGATGCAAAGCTGGATGCGCGTCCAGAGGCGGTAGCGCGCGCTCAGCAGATCGGGATCGAGGCTGGACAGCACGAACAGGCGGCCGTCGTGCGGCGCACGCAGGACGTGCGTGCCGGGCTGGCTGCGGATCTCGACATGGAGTTGCTCGACTTCGCGCCGCGCTGCGCGCCGGGCCAGTTCCCATTCCTGCATGTCGATCTCGCCGTTGCCGTCGAGATCGAAGCGTCGGCGCAGGGCCTTTGGATCGCGCTTCCAGTGATCCAGGAGGGCCACCACATCGGTGCGATGATCGAGCTCGGCACTGCTGCCGCCGACGGTGCTGAACTCGCCCAGGGCATAGACGCGCGTGCCGGCCAGCAACAGCCACTCGCTATAGCACTGATCACCCTTGTACCAGCGCCGGCGATGGTCGGTCACCACTTCCGCACGGTGTGGATCGACTACCACGCTGCCGCTGCCATCGTCGAGACGGAACGAGGCCTCGCTGCGGCCCTCGCTCGTCACTCGCCAGTGGTGACCCTGCCGTCGTTCGATGCGGTATCTGAACCATACGCAGGGCGTACCCGACAGCGGGCTGATCAGTGGGGTGGAGTCGAACTGCCGGGCCGTGCCGACCACTTCGACATAGCCCTGATGGGCTGAAGCGATGCGTGAGGTAGGGGTATCGACCACCGCACGGGTGCGCCGATGGTTTGCGGCCCACAGCAGAACGCTCAGGATCGCGATCGCAGCCAGGATACACAGCCAGGCGAGTGGAGAACGCAGGTACAGGCCGATGACGAGCAGGAGCAGGTGGCCGACCGATGCCAGCTGATTGGCGACGCGCTCCGCCATCCAGTCACGCGCCATTTCGACCATGGCGAGCCTGTGTGCAGGAGAAGCGGATTACGCGGCGAACAGCGCCCGGACGTCGACGTCGGATTTCTCCCGTTCCGCGAACCGAAGCGGCTGCCGTTTCGGGAAATCGAACATGCTTGCCACCACTACCTCGGGGAACTGCTCGATGCGCACGTTGTTGATGTTGACGCTGGCGTTGTAGAACTCGCGGCGATCGCTGATGGCGCTTTCCAGCGCGCTGATGCGCGAATGTAGATTGAGGAACTGCTCGTTGGCGCGCAGCTCGGGATAGGCCTCGGCGACCGCGAACAGATTGCCGAGGCTCGCGCGCAGCGAGGTTTCGGCTGGACCTAGTGCAGCCGGGCTATGCCTCTGCTGCGCGTCGAACACCTTGGCGCGCGCCTCGATGACGCGCTGCAAGGTCTCCTGCTCGAAGCGCTGATACTGCTTGCAGACCTCCACCAGCTTTGGCAACTCGTCGTGGCGCTGCTTGAGCAGGACCTCGATGTTCGACCACGCCTGCGTCACGTTGTGCTTCACCGTGACCAGTTCGTTGTAGAGCATGACCCCATAGACGAGCACTGCGATCAGCCCTACCAGCAGGAATACGACATACAGGCTCACGACCCACTCCTTCGTTCGCAGGGGAAACCCGATCGGCGGATGCAGCTTCCATGCCATCGGGGCTAGTCACCGGTGGCCACCGAACTGGGCAATCAGCGGTGTTATCCCACGCGGATGCAACCGGCGTCATTCGAGTACACACCATCGGCATCATCCTGAGTAAACCCCATCGGCGTCATCCTGAGTAAACCTCATCGATGTCATTCTGAGTACACACCATCGGTGTCATCCCGAGCGAATGCGAGGGATCTGGCTTTGCGCCTGCCAGAACAAGGATTCCTCGCTGCGCTCGGAATGACACTTTCGGAGAATTCTTCGCTTGGTCCGGAGGGAGGATTCTTCGCGCTCGCAACGACATGCCCAGCCACACGGGCCCCGACCGTATTGAACCTTCGGATACAATTTGCGGCCAACTATTTGTGGTTACGTTTACGGTTAACGGAGCACCTGCGCAGGCCTCATGTCACTCATCGTTCAAAAGTTCGGGGGTACCTCAGTCGGCAGTGTCGAGCGCATCAGGAACGTGGCGCGGCGCGTGGCCAAGTGGGCGAATGCAGGGCACCAGGTGGTGGTCGTGCCTTCCGCCATGTCGGGCGAGACCAACCGGCTCATCGCCCTGGCCAAGGAGATTCAGGCCGATCCTGACCCGCGCGAGCTGGACGTGGTCGCCTCCACCGGCGAGCAGGTAACCGTCGGGCTGTTGTCGATGGCCTTGATGGAGCTGGGCGTGCGCGCCAAGAGCTACACCGGGGCGCAGGTGCGGGTGCTGACCGACAGCGCATTCACCAAGGCGCGGATCCAGGCCATCGACGAGGAGCGTCTGCGCGCCGATCTCGTCTCCGGCGTGGTGCCGGTGGTGGCGGGCTTCCAGGGCATCGATCCGGAGGGCAACATCACCACGCTCGGTCGCGGCGGTTCGGACACCTCGGCGGTGGCGCTGGCCGCCGCATTGAAGGCCGACGAGTGCTTCATCTTCACCGATGTGGACGGCGTCTACACCACCGATCCGCGCATCGTGCCCGAGGCGCGGCGGCTGCCCACCATCACCTTCGAGGAAATGCTGGAAATGGCCAGCCTCGGCTCGAAGGTGCTGCAGATCCGCTCGGTGGAGTTCGCCGGCAAGTACAAGGTGCGGCTGCGCGTGCTCTCCAGCCTGACCGACCCAATGATTCCGGTGGAGCAGGAGGGCGCCTCCGGTACCCTGATCACATTCGAGGAAGACGAACGCATGGAACGCGCCATCATCTCGGGCATCGCCTACAGCCGCGACGAAGCCAAGATCACCGTCATGGGCGTGCCGGACCGGCCCGGAATCGCATACGCCATCCTGGGGCCGATCGCCGATGCCAACGTCGACGTCGACATGATCATCCAGAACGCCAGCATCGACGGCCTCACCGACTTCTCGTTCACGGTTTCGCGCAACGACTTCAGCAGGGCGATGGACATCGCACGCAAGGTGCAGGCGCATATCGGCGCCAAGGACATTGTCGGCGACAACCGCATCTGCAAGGTATCCGTCATCGGTGTGGGCATGCGCTCGCACCCGGGCGTGGCCAGCCAGATGTTCCGCACCCTGGCGGAGGAGGGCATCAACATCCAGATGATCTCCACCTCCGAAATCAAGATCTCGGTGGCGGTGGACGAGAAGTACATGGAACTGGCGGTGCGGGTCCTGCATCGTGTCTTCGACCTCGACGCGCAGCCGCTGATGTAGCCCGTCCGGAACAGCCGAAGGCGAGGGGGCGCTGTGCTATAGTCGCCCCCTTGCAGCGCAGTGTCGCTGCAGTGAAGAAGTGGTAGCTTGTAGTGCAGCAACGCAGTAACCCCGGAGAGATGCCCGAGAGGCCCGGCGTGCCGCCAGGCACGCCCAAGCAGAAAAAGGCGGGCGCCGGTGGGCGCTGCCTTCGGCCGCCCCGCAGCTCTTCGATCAGTGGCAGCTTGTAGTGCAGCGAAGAAGTAACCCCGGAGAGATGCCCGAGAGGCCGAAGGGGGCGCCCTGCTAAGGCGTTATACGGCTTTAAACCGTATCGAGGGTTCGAATCCCTCTCTCTCCGCCAGCGGCTCGGACATGGATCACCCCCCGGTTCCTCAGGATTCGACTGTCACTGGCGACAGCGGCCGTGGTGCGGCTGGCTACACTGAAAACGACCCGCACGCGAAATTCCTTTCGCTCAATCGCTGGTTCGCTTCGCGACTTCAACGCGGACTCCGACACCAGTGACAAAGTGCTGATATGACGACCGCTACCCTCTCCGCTGGCCGTACCAGAACCCATATGGCCGTGCTGGTCATTCTCGGGCTGACGCATCTTCTCAACGACCTGATGCAGTCGTTGATCCCCGCCGCATATCCGATCCTGCGCGATGCCTATGCGCTGGATTTCGTGCAGATCGGCATGATCACCATGACTTTCCAGATCGCCGGATCGCTGCTGCAACCGGTAATCGGCATGGTGACGGATCGGCGCCCGGCACCCTATTCTCCGGTTGCTGGAATGATGTTCACCCTGTCGGGACTGGTCAGTCTCGCTTTCGCGCAGAGTTACG
>JAHCKU010000321.1 GCA_026125625.1 Burkholderiales bacterium
TCACGCACTACGTCGATCGTACCGGTGAGTTCGAGAAGCTGGAGACCCTGGACGGGCCGCGCCGGGAGATCATCCGCAACAGCAACGAGATTCTGACTTTCTACGCCGATACCGGTGTGGTCAAGCGCGAGCGGCGCACGGCCCGCAAGGTCTTCCCGGCATTGCTGCCGGAGCAGCTTTCCGTCCTCACCGAGTACTACCAGTTGCGCAAGGCAGGCCAGGAACGTATCGCAGGCCACGATGCCCAGGCACTCATTCTCGAGCCGCGCGACGAATACCGCTATGGCCACAAGCTGTGGGCCGAGATCAAGACCGGGCTGCTGCTGAAGGCGCGCATGCTGGACGAGAGGAAGCAGGTGCTGGAGCAGTTCCATTTCACCGAGGTCGCAATCGATATCGCGCTGAAGAAGGACGCCGTCCTGCCGCGCTTCACGATCCCTCAGACACCCGCGGCGCAGGCCGCACCCGGCGCACCGACGGAAACCGGCTGGGTGGTGAAAACCCATCCGGCAGGGTTCAAGAAGATCATGGAGATGCAACGCCACAAGCAGTCCGGCGCGTCGGTATCGCACCTGGTGTTCTCGGACGGCCTGGCGGCGGTGTCCGTGTTCATCGAGCCCATGCCCGCGGCCAAGGTCGTGCCCGGCTTATCCCATCAGGGTGCGGTCAGCATCTACACCCGCCCGCTTTCGGATAAGCTGATCACCGTGCTCGGGGAGACGCCCCCGGTGACGGTCATGCAGATTGCCAACTCCGTCTCGCCCAAGGGGCGCTGACACGGCCGCCAGCTACCCATCGCCACCGCGCAACCCCGCATCAGCCCCGCACGATGGTTTTTCAGCAGCCCTGGGCTGCGATTCGGGAATAACGGTAGTCTTGCGCACGCGTGCCGTGCGCTCTGGTGTCATGACTGTCTAGGATTCTGGGAACAAACATGTTGAGAAAGCTCTTCTTACTGGTCGCGCTATGGGTGCCGTTCGGCCTGGTCGCGCAGACACGCAACCTGCCCGACTTTGCCGATCTGGCCGATCAGCAGGGCCCGGCAGTGGTGAACATCAGCACCACCTCCGGTCCTCAGGACGAGCAGCAGATCCTGCCGCCCGGGGCCGAGGAAGATCCGTTCTTCGATTTCTTCCGCCGTTTCGGACCGCCGCAGCCGCGCGACTATCAGGCGCGCTCGCTCGGATCCGGATTCATCATCAGCGCCGATGGCTACATCCTCACCAATACTCACGTGGTCGATGCCGCCGAGGAGATCACCGTGCGGCTGACCGACAAGCGCGAGTTCCGCGCCAAAGTGATCGGTACGGACAAGCGCACCGACGTGGCGGTGCTCAAGATCGAGGCGAGCGCGTTGCCCGTGGCCAGGATCGGGGATCCGAACAACCTGCGAGTGGGGGAATGGGTGGTGGCGATCGGCTCGCCATTCGGCTTCGACAACACGGTGACGGCGGGGATCGTCAGCGCCAAAGGGCGTTCGCTGCCGCAGGAGAACTTCGTTCCCTTCATCCAGACCGATGTCGCCATCAATCCCGGCAATTCCGGCGGCCCCCTGTTCAACATGCGCGGCGAGGTCGTCGGCATCAACAGCATGATCTTCAGCCGCACCGGCGGATTCATGGGGGTTTCTTTCGCCATCCCCATCGACGTGGCCGTGGACGTGGCCAAGCAGCTGCAGACCGGCGGGCGCGTGAGCCGGGGTCGCATCGGTGTAGTGATCCAGGAGGTCACCAAGGAGTTGGCGGACTCGTTCGGATTGCCGCGGCCGGTCGGGGCTCTGGTCAACTCGGTGGAGAAAGGTGGCCCGGCAGAGAAGGCCGGTATTCAGCCGAGCGACGTGATCCTGATCTTCAACAACAAGGAGATCAACAGCTCGAATGAACTGCCGCGCGTCGTCGCCGGGGTCAAGCCGGGTACCACGGTACCGGTCCAGGTGTGGCGCAAGGGGCAGCCGAAGGAGCTGCAGATCGTCGTCGGTGAAACCCCGGACGAGCGCTCGGCGCGGCGGCAGCAGGGCAGCAAGCCCGCCGGCGAGCAGATCGGCAAGCTCGGGCTGACGCTCGCCGAGCTACCGGCCGAGCGCCGGCGCGAGCTCAACGTGGCCAATGGGGTCCTGGTGGAGAATGCGGAAGGCGCGGCGGCACGCGCCGGCATCCGGAGCGGCGACGTGATCCTGGCGGTCAACAATCAGGAAGTGAAGTCGGTCGAGGAGTTGACCAGGCTGCTTACCGGTGGCGAGAAGGGACGCACGATAGCGCTCCTGGTCAAGCGTGGGGAAGGCTCTCTCTACATTCCCCTGCGATTGGACGAAAGCGGTAAGTGAGGTAGACGCAGCGGTACCATGGTCTGGCCGGGTGCAGGCAGGTCGCGGCACCCGGCAGTCCGTCCCGCAACGCGGAAAAATTCGCTAGAATCCTGGCTTTACTTCCGCCTCCTCGCGTAACAGCATCCCTTGCACCGCCGCTACCTCCGCGCCGCGCACCACCCGGCGCCACTTGCTCCTGTCCTGCGTCCCGCGCAAGTCTGAACGCCCCAGCGATGCCCATGGAGCACATCCGCAACTTCTCGATCATCGCCCACATCGACCATGGCAAGTCGACCCTGGCCGACCGCTTCATCCAGCGCTGCGGCGGCCTGTCCGACCGGGAGATGGAAGCCCAGGTGCTCGATTCGATGGCCCTGGAGCGCGAGCGCGGCATCACCATCAAGGCGCAGACGGCCGCGCTGACATACCGGGCGCGCGACGGCAAGGTGTATCTTTTGAATCTGATCGACACGCCAGGCCACGTCGACTTCTCCTACGAGGTATCGCGCTCCCTGTCCGCGTGTGAGGGCGCGCTGCTGGTGGTCGATGCTTCCCAAGGTGTGGAGGCACAGACGGTGGCCAACTGCTATACCGCCATCGAACAGGGCGTTGAGGTGGTGCCGGTGCTCAACAAGATCGACCTGCCGTCGGCCGAGCCCGAGCGCGTGAGCACGGAGATCGAGGACATCATCGGCATCGACGCCACCGACGCCATCCGCTGCAGTGCCAAGACCGGGGACGGCGTACTGGACGTGATCGAGGCGGTGGTGACGCGCATGCCGCCGCCGAGGGGAAACGCGCAAGCGCCGCTGAAAGCCCTGATCATCGATTCGTGGTTCGACAACTACGTCGGCGTCATCATGCTGGTACGGGTCGTCGACGGGGCGCTCGCACCCAAGGACAAGATCCTGCTCATGTCGAGCCAGGCGCAGTATCTGTGCGAGCAGGTGGGTGTGTTCACGCCCAAATCCGTGCAGCGCGAGTCGCTGTCCGCGGGCGAAGTGGGATTCGTGATCGCCGGGATCAAGGAGCTGCAGAATGCCCGCGTGGGCGACACCATCACGCTCGCGTCGCGCCCGGCACCTGTGCCCCTGCCTGGCTTCAAGGAGATCAAGCCGCAGGTGTTCGCCGGCCTCTATCCGGTCGAAGCCAATCAGTACGATGCTTTGCGCGACGCGCTGGAGAAGCTGCGCCTGAACGATGCGTCGCTGCGCTTCGAGCCGGAGACTTCGCAGGCGCTGGGTTTCGGCTTCCGCTGCGGCTTCCTCGGCCTGCTGCACATGGACATCGTGCAGGAGCGGCTGGAACGCGAGTACGGCATGTCGCTGATCACCACGGCGCCCACGGTGGTCTATGAGGTCGCGCTGCGCGACGGGAGCGTGCTCGAGATCGAGAATCCGTCGCGCCTGCCGGACGTTTCGCAGATCGAGGAAATCCGCGAGCCGATGATCAAGGCCTCGATCCTGGTGCCGAGCGATTATGTCGGACCGGTGATGACGCTGTGCACCGAAAAACGCGGCGTGCAGAAAAACATGCAGTATCTCGGGCGGCAGGTGATGCTGACCTATGAATTGCCGCTGAACGAGGTGGTGATGGACTTTTTCGACCGCCTGAAGTCGGTGTCGCGGGGTTATGCCTCCCTCGATTACGATTTCATCGAATACCGCGCCGGCGACCTAGTCCGGCTCGACATCCTGATCAACGGCGAGCGGGTCGACGCGCTGTCGCTGATCGTGCATCGCGCCAACGCCCAGTACCGCGGCCGCGACGTGGCCGAGCGGATGCGCAAGCTGATCCCGCGGCAGATGTTCGACATCGCCATCCAGGCGGCGATCGGCGCGCACATCATCGCGCGCGAAACGGTCAAGGCGCTGCGCAAGAACGTGCTGGCCAAGTGTTACGGCGGCGACATCACCCGCAAGAAGAAGCTGCTGGAGAAGCAGAAGGCCGGCAAGAAGCGCATGAAGCAGGTCGGT
>JAHCKU010000322.1 GCA_026125625.1 Burkholderiales bacterium
CATCACCCCCCGTTCCCCTCCTCGTGAGAGGCGGGGAAGACGATACGTCACCGTCGTCACTCCGGGTTCCAGATCAGCAGCCGCACCGGCGTCGGGTTGTAGGCGTTGCACGGATTGTTCAGCTGCGGGCAATTGGAGATCAGACAGATCACGTCCATCTCCGCGCGCAGCTCGACGTACTTGCCGGGCGCGGAGATGCCGTCGGCAAAGGTCAGGCCGCCTTGCGGCGTGACCGGTACATTCATGAAGAAATTGATGTTGTGCGTAATGTCACGCTTGTTCCACGCGTGACCGTGATCGTGCAGCAGACCCGACATGAAGTTGTCGCGGCAGGCATGCATGTAGCGCTTGTCCAGCGCATAGCGCACGCTGTTGCTCTCCTGCGCGCAGGCGCCGCCGAGCGTGTCGTGGCGGCCGCAGGTGTCGGCGACGATGGTCAGCAGCACGTTGCCCCCGGTGGAGATCAGCTGCGTACCGACACCCAGATACAGCGCCGCCTGGCGCTGGATGGTATCCACCGCACTGTAGCGGTCCTCGGGATCTGCCGCGCTGTAGAACAAAGTGTCGACCGCCTGATTACCTACGAGGTCCAGGATGCGCAGCACCTGCCCCTTGCGCACCGCATGCATCCACGGCTCGCCGGCAGGGCAGATCTGATCGACCACCGCGTCGCGGGGGTCGAGCCGGCTCTCCACGATGCCGGGGCTGGTCATGTTCATGCGTGCTCCTGCTGCGCGAAGTAGCGTTCGGTGTTGATGAATCCGCGCCGGTTCTCGCCGCAGCGGTTGCGGCATGCATCCTCCGCCGGCGCGGTGCCCGAGCGCCATGCGATCAGCTGCACGGCGCACGGCGCATACTCGGCGCGCGAGTCGAGCGGATGCACGCAGGTCGAGATCACCACCAGCGCGTGCATCTCGAAGCGCAGATCGATCAGCGCACCCGGCCGGCTGTGACCGGGCACGTAGGTCAGGCGACCGGCGGCGTCGGCCACCACCTTGCTGAACAGATTGAGGTTGGCGTGCAGGTCGCGCCGACCCAGCCCCCAGCGACCCAGCTCCTTGAGCAGACCCTCCTTGCCGCTGCGAAACATCGCGTTGCGATGTTCCTGGAAGCGACGCGTACCGTACTTGCGCGCGATCAGCGCGTCGTCGGCGACGCCGCATACGGTGTCGTGCCAGCCCGCGGTATCTTCGGTGATGGAGCACAGCACGCGCCCCATGTCCGAATAGCACACGCAGCCCCTGGTGAGGTAGGCGGTGTGCTGCGCCTTGAGCGTGTCGGGCATGTTGTAGCGCTCACTCTTCTCCTCGAAGTTGTAGATCAGCATCGAGCAGTTCGCGCCACCCTCGACGTCGATCATGCGCAGCGACACGCCGCGGCGGACGACACCCGACCAGTGGCAGCCGGGCGGAACGGTTTCCTCCCAGAGCGTCGGTCCGGGGGGAATGGTCTCGGATGTCATGCAAGGTTTCCTTTCACTGTTCACGCCATCGCCGCTCATCCCTGCGTGCGCAAGGACGAGATGCTGACTGAGTGGCTCAACTTCTCCAGCAGCTCCAGGTCGGTCTTCATGCCGGAGGTTTCGCGTATGCGCTGCAGGATCTCGCGCTTGAGCGCGAGGAACTCGGGCGCATGCTTCATGTCCTGGTGGCGCTGTGCCGGCAGCGGCACCCGGTAGATGGTGTCGATGCGACCCGGGCGCGGCGCCATCAGCACCACGCGCTGGCCGAGATAGATCGCCTCCTCCACGTCGTGCGTGACGAACACGATGGTGGCGCGCTCGAGCTTGAACACATGCAGGATGAGGTCGTGCATGACTTCGCGCGTCTGCGCATCCAGCGCACCGAAGGGCTCGTCCATCAACAGCACCTGCGGGCGCGGGAGCAGTGCACGGGCGATGGCCACCCGCTGCTGCATGCCGCCGGAGAGCTGATTCGGATACTTGTCGGCCGCGTTGCTCAGGCCCATCACGTTCAGCAGCGCATCGGCACGTCCCGATGCCGCCTCCACTTCCGACGAAGTCAGCTCACCACGATTGGCTTGCAGGCGCCGGCTGAACTTGATGTTCTCCATCACCCGCAGCCATGGATAGAGGCTGTAGTGCTGGAACACCATGGCGCGGTCGGAGCCTGGGCCCAGCACGCCGTGTCCGTCGATCAGAACGTCGCCGCGAGTGGCGTACTCCAGCCCGCCGATGATGCGCAATAGAGTGGACTTGCCGCAGCCCGAGGCACCGACCAGGGTGACGAACTCGTTGGCCGACACATCGAGGTCGACGTTCTGCAGCGCGACCATGCCCTGCTCGTGCGCATCGAACACCTTGCGCACCTGGCGCAACTGGATCTTGGGCGCCCTTACCGCAGATAAAGCCATGGGAACGCCTTGCGATGCAGTGCACGGAACAGCTGGTCCAGCAGCAGGCCGATCAGACCGATGATGATGATGCCGGCGAAGATCTTGTCGGTTTGCAGGAAGCGCTGCGCTCTGAGAATGGCGTAACCGAGTCCCGAGTTGGCAGCCACCAGTTCGGCCACCACCAGATAAGTCCAGGCCCAGCCCATGGTCACGCGCAGGGTGTCGAGGATCGCAGGCTTGGCAGCGGGCAGCAGCACCAGACTGACGATCTCGCTGCGACGCGCACCCATGGTCTGGGCGGTTTCGATCTGCGCCATCGGCACGCGGCGCACGTCCTCGGCCACCATCAACACCATCTGGAAGAAAGTGCCGATCCAGATGATGGCGATCTTCGAACCCTCCGTGATGCCGATCCACAGCATCACCAGTGGAATGAACGCGACCGCCGGCATGTAACGGATGAAATCGGTGAGCGGTTCCAGCAGGGCCTGCACCGGCCGATAGGTGCCGATCGCCAGTCCCAGTGGAATCGCGATCAGCGCCGACAGCCCCCACGCTGCCACCACGCGATACACGCTGATGCCGATGTCGCCCAGCAGATCATCCTCGCGGAACCAGAGGACGGCGCGGTTCCAGACATCGGCCGGGCCGGGCATGAACACCTTGGTCACCAGGCCGCTGGCAGACAGGGACCACCACAGCAGCAGCGGCACGACCAGACCGACCAGTGCCAGCATCCAGTACTCGCGCCGGCCGATTTGACCGCGCACCGCGAACCAGGCCGGCCGCCGGGCAGGCCTCGAGAACGAGAAGTTGTGCACTGCCCGCTCTACCCGAGGCTGCCGATTTCGAGTCCGGCAGCCACGCAGCGCGAGGCGATGGCGGTTTCAATGCATCCGGAGATGGGACGGAACGTCATGAGCTTGCTCCAAGGAAAGACGCACGAGAGGACATCGATTGCGATCGGCCTCCCGGGCTTTTGTCCCTCCGTGGAGTCCCGCGCAGCGGCAGCGGGACTGTCGGCTCTCGGACCAGACGGTTGCGCAGTGCAGCCCGGAACCCTAGCCGACAAACGAAGAAGCGATACGCCTATCGCTCCTCTCCCTGGCTGCTTTCGCAATGCGTATGCCACAGCCAGCGGAATGAATAAAATATGTTTTTACAACGAGTTGTCAGGCAAGCGCCGCGAAAGATGGACGCTGGCGTCGGCACACCGCACCGAAACGAGGCGGGGAATGGGGACTCAGGCTCGATGCCGGTGCACGCCGGCAGCTGCTTGAAATCTCTGAACGAGTGATACGCGTTGCCTCATCGGCACGGCGCGCAACGAAAACCCGGGCCGGCTGTGACGTAAGCCGCAGACCGGCCCGACGCCGGCAGGGGTAGCCGGCAAGGCAAGAAGTGCTTACCGGGAAGTTTGAACGACAAACAGCTTCCCGGGCTAAAGGCCCGGCCCGCGCCGTCCCATCACGAAGAACACGATCGCCAGAATGATGCCGATCACGAACAGGATCCAGGCGATGTTCGCGGCGGTACCGGCAATACCGGTGAATCCCAGCAGACCGGCAATGATTGCAACCACGAGGAATACCACAGCCCAACTAAGCATCGAGACCCTCCTCATTCCATCGTCCAACGATTGCAGCGCCGTTCCGCATCCATGCGGGCAGCACTGCCCCACGCCGGCGCCGAATCAGCTTTTCTCCGTCAGCCTCCTTCAGCCCCGATCGACCCCGTCCAGCGGGTGGCGCACGCATTCCGAGGGAAGGGAACGATGCAGCTCGGGCGGTTCGCAGCGCGCAGCCGTATCGCCGTTCATCCGATGGCGCGTACACCAGCGTGCAGGGGCAGGCGGCGTGCCTGCCAGGCGACATCCCCGGTTTCTCCCGGCACGCGTACTGCTGGCCGCCAGGGCTATCC
>JAHCKU010000323.1 GCA_026125625.1 Burkholderiales bacterium
GGGACTGCGTGAGCGGGTGGAGGCGCGGGCCGGGCGGCTGACGTTGAACACGCGGCCGGGAGAAGGTATGGAAGTGATTGCCGTGCTGCCGGTGCAGGTGAGGCGACCGGAAGAAGCGCTTGCCGCGGACGCAAGCCCGATCAAGCATGTTTAAGGAAGGTGGAACGGGTATGAGCATCAGGGTTTTGCTCGTGGATGATCACGCAGTGGTGCGCGAGGGCTATCGGCGGTTGCTCGAACGTACCGGCGATATCGAAGTGGTAGCGGAGAGCGAAAGTGCCGAGGAAGCCTATCGCTCGTTCTGCGACCTGGCTCCCGACGTGGTGGTGATGGATATCAATCTGCCGGGCACCAGCGGGATCGAGATCACGCGTCGCATCACCACGCGCGAGCCGAGCGCACGCGTGCTGGTGTTCAGCATGCACGACGACGCCATGTTTGCCTCGCGTGCCCTGCAGGCGGGTGCCCGCGGCTACATCACCAAGGCCAGCGCGCCGGACGTGCTGGTCGATGCCATCCGCGCAGTCGCGGTCAGCAAGGTCTATCTCAGCCAGGACGTTGCCCAGCAATTGGCGCTGCAGGCCATTCCTGGTCAGCAACTGCCGCTGAACAATCTGTCACCGCGCGAGTTCGAGGTCTTCCGCTTGCTGGCCGAGGGCCGCTCGGTCGCCGATATCGCCAGCACCATGCGCCTGTCGCAGAAGACGATCGCCAACTACCAGTCGAACATCCGGCAGAAGCTGGAGTTGACGAATAGTGCGCAGATCATCCGCCTGGCAATGAGCCACGGCCTGGTCGATTCCGGAACACGCTGAACGGGCGGTCGCTTGATGCCGCATGGCGCTGCCGCCCGGACGAGAATCGGGAGTGGTTCCTGATGCTGATCGGGTGCCCTTCCGACGCGCCCGGGCAAGGCGGACTCTAAAGTTACGGAGTGCAAGTTAGCAGCTAGCACACCTCCCAATCTTGAAGCCGGTCTAGCGCCGGCTTTTTTTTTGCCTGTCGCCAGACAGAGCTCGGCTCGCCGCTGCTCCTGACTTGGGCGAGCCTCCTGTCCCGGATTCCAGGGCAGGCGCCCCCGGATCGGGCTAAATTGAAGCCTCGGCAAGGCTTCACATCCTTCCTTCTCCGGTTTCCGTTGCGGGTACACCAGGGGAACTTCGACCATGTGTCGCCGTCTGCCGCCAGGGTGCTTGAAAAAACGGGAGGTAGAACATGCAATCGACTTGCAGGACGGGTGTGATGGTGGCTGCGGCAATAGCCGGCAGCCTGGTCATGAGCCCACTCGACGCCGCGGGTGACCTGACCCGAGGCGAGCCGATCAGACTCAGCATACGGCTGGGCACCGAGGACGGGCAGCACCGTTTCGTGCCCGACACACTGACTTTCGAGACCGGGAAGCTGTACGCGCTGCGCATCGACAATCCCAGCAGCACCCATTACTACTTCGGCTCGCAGAGCTTCGCCGATGCGGTGTACTCACGCAAAGCCGTCACGCTGGACAAGGACGGCAAGGACCTGGTGCAAGTCTACGGGCCGGTCCGCCGCTTCGAGCTCAAGGCCGGCAGCTCGATGGAATGGTGGTTCATTCCGATTCGCACGGGAAGCTTCGATGATCTGCGCTCGACCGGGACCCACTCGGAGGCCGGGATGCGGGGAACGATCGTGGTGCGTTAGGCCGGGTTTCACCACCCCCTCGTCGCCCTGGCGGAGGCCGGGGCCCAGGTCTTGCGCCATCCCTTGAAGGGATGCTTTCAATGCCTGGATGCCGGCTTCCGCCGGCATGACGGAATCATGTATTGTCGCCCCGGCGCAGGCCGAGGCCCAGGTTCTACAGTCTCGCTTGACGAGGATGCTTTCAATGCCTGGATGCCGGCTTCCGCCGGCATGACCAGATAGGTGATGACGAGACGCCGGCTTACATCACCAGCGCTTCGTCCAGCAGCTCGACCCAGTGTCGCACGGGCACCGGCGCCCCGCTTTGAATGTGCGCCAGGCAGCCGATGTTGGCGGTGGCGATGACTTCCGGTTGTCCGGATTGCAGGGCATCCACCTTGTTCGCCAGCAGCTGCTTGGAGAGTTGCGGTTGCAGGATGGAATAGGTGCCAGCCGAGCCGCAGCATAGATGCGCATCGGGAACGGATGTCAGGCGGTAGCCGGCTGCGGTCAGCAGTGATTCGGCCACGCCGCGGATCTGCTGGCCGTGCTGCAAGGTGCACGGGGAATGGAAGGCGACCTTTGCCAGGCTTGCCTGCCGGGCATCCAGGCGCGCAGCGAGGGCCGCGCGCTCGGCGGAGAGAATCTCGGTGGCGTCCTTGCACAGCTCGGAGATGCGCCTGGCCTTGTGTGCGTACTGCACATCGTGCGCCAGCAGGTGACCGTACTCCTTGACCAGTGCGCCGCAGCCGCTGGCAGTCATGACGATCGCTTCCGCGCCCTGTTCCACCAGCGGCCACCAGGCGTCGATGTTGCGGCGCATGTAGTCCAGCCCCTCGGCTTGTGCATTGAGGTGGTAGGACACGGCGCCGCAGCAGCCGGCCTGTTGGCTGGCGATCAAGGAAATGCCGATGCGATCGAGCACGCGCGCGAGGGCCGGATTGATGTCCGGTGCGATACCCGGTTGCACGCAACCCCGCAGCACCAGCATGCGGCGCGCATGCCTCGCAGCGGGCCAGGTGCCGGCGCGTGACGGATTCGGCACCTTGCGCCGCAGTGCCGCCGGCAGCAGCGGCCGGGCAAGCTGTCCGAGCTTGAGCAGAGGGTTGAACAGCAACGGGTTGGGAATCACCTTGCGCAGCACCGCGCGCTTGAGGCGCTCGCTCGCCGGCCGCGGCACGCGCTGCTCGACCACGTGGCGGCCGATGTCGACCAGACGACCGTACTGCACGCCGGAAGGACAGGTGCTCTCGCACGAGCGGCAGGTGAGACAGCGGTCCAGATGCAGCTGCGTGTTCTCGCTGACTTCGCCTCCCTCCAGCACCTCCTTCATGAGATAGATGCGCCCACGCGGACCGTCCAGCTCGTCACCGAGCAGCTGATAGGTGGGACAGGTGGCGGTGCAGAAGCCGCAATGCACGCAGGCGCGCAGAATGGCGTTGGCCTCCTGACCCTCTGGCGTGTCCTTGATGAAATCGGCGAGGTTGGTTTTCACTGGGTTGCTTCAGGGCGCGAGACGCAACGTCGGCAGCGTGCGTCGAGACACGTTTCGTTCATGCGTGGGTCCGGGTCGCTTTTCCTTGCGTCGAGCGGTCGTATTCAGAATTCCGCATGGAGGCGTTGCGGTCCGAAGAGGCCCAGCGGATCGAGCGCAGCCTTGAGCTTGCGATGCAGCGCGAGCGTGCCGGCATCCAGTTGCATGATGGCCGTCTGGCCGCTGCCGCGAAAGCGCGTGGCATGGCCGCTGGCCTTGCGTGCAAGCGCGAACATGGTCGGCGCCGGCGCATCGCTCGCGATCCAGCGCAGCGCGCCGTTCCATTCGATCACCTGCGTGCCGGGAAGACTCAATGGCGGCGTGGTGGATTTGATCGACAACCGCCACAGCGTGCCGTTGCCGAACGCCGGGAGGCGTTGCTCGCGCACCGCCTCCCACCATGCGGAAGCGTCGGCTACTGCTTCGCCGCCGATGCGGCTGCGCGCCGCGGACACGCCGAGGTCGCTGCCGGACAGGCGCACGTACAGCGCGCCGTCGATGTAACAGGTGGCGGAGATCGGCAGCGGCTGCGCCGCCCAGCGGTTCATGCGCTCGATCGCCTCGGTCTCGTCCAGATCGAAACGCAGCGTCACCTCCTGTTCCGGCCGCGGCAACACTTTCAGCGACACTTCCAGCAGCACGCCGAGCGTCCCGAACGAGCCGGCCATCAGGCGTGAAACGTCGAAACCGGCGACGTTCTTCATCACCTGTCCGCCGAAGCTCAGCACCTCACCGGCTGCGTTCATGACCTTGGCACCCAGGACGAAGTCGCGCACCGATCCTGCCTGCACCCGTCGCGGCCCGGAGAAGCCGGCCGCGACGCAGCCGCCGAGCGTCGCGGCGGGTCCGAAATGCGGCGGTTCGCACGCCAGCATCTGACCGCCTTCGGCCAGAGCGTGTTCGATCTGCGTCAGCGGTGTCCCGGCTTGGGCGGTGATCACCAGCTCGGTGCGCTCGTAGTCGACGATACCGGCGTGCGCACCCATGTCCAGCACCTCGCCCTGCAGGCTGTGCGCATAGAAATCCTTGGATCCGCTGCCGCGCACGCGCAGCGGCTGCTTGCGCGCG
>JAHCKU010000324.1 GCA_026125625.1 Burkholderiales bacterium
AGGCTCTCGAACGCCTGTTCGTCCTCCATGGGTGCATAGAACGCCAGCGGGATCGCACCGTGCGCTTCGATCGCGCGGATGGTGTCGTCGATGAAATGGGTGAGATCCGAGGAGATGTAGTGCTGGTGCAGCGCAAAGGCGACCACCGGCGGATGCGCCTGCGCATCGACGCCCTTCCACGCGAAGTAGTCCGCCACCGTATCGAACACCACACCGTCGAAATCGGGGTGATACACACCGGTCTTGGGGAAGATCACGGGTGGTGCGACCGCTGCATCGGTTTTCGCGAATACGCGTGTTTCGAGATAGCGAAACAGGTTGTCGAAATTGCGCTTGCCGCCGTTGATGTAATAGCGCCACAGCTGCTGCGCGTCGGCTTCCTCCAGGCCATGCGCCTGATGCCGCTCGGTCTGGACCTTGAGCCAGGGTGCCTGCGCCTGGCTCAGCGCCGGCCCGACCTTGCGCTCGACCGCCTCGACCACGGGATCGTACGGAATGTCGAGCAGCACCAGATCGGCGCCTTCGAACATCTGCGGCCCCTCCTCGCCGGTGAGCCGCTCGGCGAATATGTGCCGCACCCGCCAGCCATGCGCCTTGGCGATGTCGTCGAGGATGTGAAACTTGCCCGCCAGCACCGGCGGTGCGGTGAGCACCAGCAGCTCACGCGCTTGCGTACAGGGCGCAACCAGCACCAGACACAATGCGATCAGCGCAGCCAGCACGTCACGCAGCGCCGCGGAAGTCGCGGCGCTGCATACGTGTCCGATACGTCGGCCCAGCAACTTCATGCGCATCAGAAAGTGTATTCGAGGCGTGCGGCGATATTGCGTCCCGGCTGTGAATAGAAGTCCACGCCGATCGGATTGCGCGAATCGGCCATGCGGATGTCGCTCCACAGCCAGTACTTGCTGTCGAAGACATTGTTCACCGCCACAGACAGGCGCAGGCCTTTTATGGGTGCCAGCCATGCCGCCACGTCGAGGACCTGGTAGTTCGGCGGACGGAACCACGGTGATTCCGTGTTGCCATCCATGTCGTTGACGCGCTTCACGCCCGCCGCTGCACGCAGCCTTGCCTCCCCGCCCCATGTGCCTGCGTCGCGTACCACCGCAAGCGTGGCCCGGGTGGGTTCGACGCTGTCGAGCGGCTGATCCGCGCTCTCATCCGTGCCGTGGGCGTACGCGATCGCGCCGTCCAGACGCCATCCCGGCGCCCACTCCCACGCGAAGCGGGCTTCGACGCCGTAGATGCGCACCTTGGTCAGGTTGACCGACATGAACGTGGTGCCGATGCCGGGGACGCAATTCGGATCGCCGGGGCAGTTGAGGCGCACGTTGGAGATGAAGTTGCGATAACGGTTGTCGTAGGCTGCGATCTGGCCGCGCAGACGCTCGCTGTTCAGCCGCAATCCCACCTCGACCCCCGTGCTGGTCTCGGGATCGAGATCAGGGTTGGGGCTGATGGCATAGCTTTGTGCGGTATTGCGGAAATGCCCGTTCACTTCCTCGTAGTTGGGAGCACGGAACCCACGCACGATCTGACCGTACCCGGCGAACGTGGGCGAGAACGCCCACAGCGCACCGAGCTTGGGCGACAGAGCGCTATCGGTCTGGGACACGGCCTCCCTGTCGATGGATTCGAGCACCGCCTTGGATAGTGCGTCCACTTCCGGCTTGAGCCGGCGCACGTCGTAGCGCAGACCGGGAGTCAGCGTGAGCTTGCCGCCTGCCAGGTCGCTGATCTCGTCCTGGATGAACAGCCCCAGCGTGTCGGTATGGCCGGGGGCGAAGTCGCGCAACGGGAAATTATCTCCCGCGAGTGCCTTGCTGGTGGTGCCTGTAGTGAGATTGAATACGTCGGCATCGCGGGATTCCTTGGTTTCCAGCCGCCATATATCGATACCGCCGGTCAGGAAGTGACGCGCGCCGAGCACCTTCTCCATTTGCACGCTGCCGCCAGTCAGCGTCTGATCGAAGCTGAAATACTGGTCGATGCGGCAGTTGTTGCCGGCGCCGGCCGCAGCCGAGCACGTCGCCGAAGTGTTGGTGCGCGTCTGCACGTTGAAATTGCGCGTCTCGCTGGTCTGCCGATAGGCACGGGCAGTCACGCGATCGTACCAGCCGCCCTCCGGCGTGTGCTGCCATTCCACCGTGCCGCGCAAGCGCTCGGTCTCATCCTCGCCCGAGGTTGCCGTGACTTTCGGCAAAGAGGGCGACAGACGCAGCACCTCGATCGACGAGTCGCGTTTGCGGCCCTCCACCGAGAGCCCGATCTTATGGCTGGAAGATGGATTGAGCAGCAGCTTCGCGATCACGCCGCGGTCGCGCACGTCCTCCGGATTGGGTTTGGTGCGACTGGTAGATGTTCCACCCACGTTGCCCTGGTTGTCGAACTCCGATGCTTCGGTATGCGAGTAGCCGAGCAGCAATTGCGCCGTCTCACTGCCGCCAGCACCGAGCAATGCGCCGGTGACGCCGTCATTGGCACCGGTATAGCCGATGCTCGCACGCGCCCCGAAATTGCGTCCCGGTTCCAGCAGGTCGTACGGCTCGAGGGTGAGAAAGCCTACGACGCCGCCGATCGCATCGGAGCCGTAAAGGCTGGAAGCCGGGCCGCGCAGGATTTCCGTGCGCCGCAGGAATTCGAGCGACGGCCCCATGGGTGCGCTCATGGTGAAATTGGTGGGACCACCGCCGTTGTAGAAGTTCGGCAGCCGCACCCCGTCCACCATCTGCACCACGCGGTTGTCCTCGATGCCGCGGATGTTTGGACGTGCTGCGCCAAAACGACGTATGTCGCGGCCAAAGGCAATATCCGGCTCGTCCTTGAACAAGTCGGATGCATCGGCCGGCTGCCGCAGCTTCACCTCCTCACTGGTGATGCTGGTCACGGTGGCCGGGATATCCTCGGCCTCGGTTTCGGTACGCGTAGCAGTGACCACGACTTCCTTGACCTGGACCTGCGCCACTTCCTGCGCATGCGCGGTCGAAGTCAGCATCGCGAGTGCCAGGCCGACGCAAGTCGGCAGGGTCAGGGGGTCGGCAAAACGGGAATAGATCGGTAACACGGAAACCTCGGTTCGGTAGGCGTTTTCAACATGGCTGGCTACCGCCCGAGGGGAAAACGCTGCGGGAGGGCGTGGCTGGCTGGGCGAAACGATGATAAGAATTGCTGTTCTACTTGTACTTGATCCATTTGAAGAAAGACTGCCGGCAAAAGCAGACGGAAGAAGCACTTCCCTCCGCCTGCCGCTTCTGCAACCCTCTTGCTGTGCAATGCTATAACCACAATTGCACTGTGCTTTTTGTAGAGTAAACGATAATCGATCTCATTTTCAGTGTCAAACAGCCCTGTTGCAGTTGGGTCTGCGGGCGATACAGCGGCCATCCGCCCCAAATTGGTGCGACTTCAGCGAGCACGATGAAATGAAAAGCACCAAAACGGTGCCGCAGCGATACGAACGCGGCGATGTTCCGGGCGAGGGGCCGTGGCCACTGCCCGATCACGTCTTTCATCTGGCCGACGCAGAAAACTGGAGATCGATCCAGCGTCACGGCTTGCACAGCACCGTCGCGCTGATCCGGCTGGCCGGACTCGTGGAGCACGAGGCCCGTGCATTCCGCGATTACCGCGCGGAGCGCATGCGGCTGCCCTCCGGTGCCGTGATCCGTGACCAGCGGCCGATGCCACCGTCATCGCTGCAGAAATGCCTGCAGGAAGGCCTGACACCGCGCGACTGGTACGATCTGGTCAACGCGAAAGTTTTCTTCTGGATCGATCAGGATCGGCTCGGCCGTCACGTGGCGGCGTGCGCCGGGCGATCGCAGATGCTCATCACGATCGATTCACGCCGTCTGCTCGAGCGTTACGGCGACGTTGCATTTGTCACGCCCTTCAACGTCGGCAACGCGCGCAGGCGCCCTGCTCCACGCAGTGAGCGCTCCTTCGTGCCGTGGAAGGTATGGATGGTCACCCGCTGGGAAAGCGAAGCGATCACGGCTCGCGCAAGCAGACTGCCCAGTCATCCACCGGCCGAGCTCGCGATCGAAGGATCGATTCCCGATCTGGTGGAATTCGTCATCGAGACCCGGCCGGTCTAGGGAAGCCCTGAACGAATATCGTGGGCGCGACCGTGGCCGCCTTCGCTTCCACGATTGAGAAACATGCCCGTCAGCGGCGCATCCCTGCCAGCAGATCCTGCAAATGCGCTCGCGTCTGCGGGTCGCTCACCGTCTCCGCCGCCTGAT
>JAHCKU010000325.1 GCA_026125625.1 Burkholderiales bacterium
GCGCCGATCCGCAGGAGGGATGGTGCGCCAACGTCTTCCTCGAGATCTTCGATCCGGCCGCCTTTGCCGGCTACCGCGATTTCGTGCGCCAGAATGCTTTTCTCGCCACCGCCTGCCGCGACACGCCGCCGCGGCCCGGCTTCGACCGCGTCCGCCTGCCGGGGGAACGCGCGCTGCAGCGCCGTCTGCAGCAGCTGCACGAGGGTATGAGCCTGCATCCCGGCATCCTGCCCGCGCTCGAACCCTGGTGCGAACGGCTGGCCGTGCCGGCACCCGACCCGATGCACTGACCCACGCACGAATACGCATCATCGCGCCCGACTACAATCGGGACTTCGATTCCAATAACAACCGATGCCATCCATTCCCCGGCAGCACCGTCGCCGTACCGGCATTCTGCTCATGGTCGGCGCAACCCTGTGCTGGGCCAGTGCCGGGATACTCGTGCGCAACATGGATCTGCGCGACAGCTGGGAGATCACCTTCTGGCGCTCGCTGTTCATGACGCTGTTCATCTGCGCCGTGCTGCTGGGCCAGTACGGCACGGCGGCCTGGGCGCGTCTGAGAGCGGTCGGCATGCCGGGCGTGGCCGCCGGCGCGCTGTGGGCGCTGATGTACATCTGCTTCATTCTCGCCCTCGGTCATACCACCGTCGCCAATGTGCTGGTGCTGTCCAGCATCGCGCCGTTCATCGCCGCGCTGCTGGGTGCGTTGTTCCTGCACGAGCGCATCCCGCTGCGCACCTGGCTGACCATGCTCGCCGCCTTCGCCGGCATCTGCATCATGTTCGTCGACTCCCTCGGTCGCGGCGCGCTCATCGGCAATCTCATCGCGCTGGTGATTCCGATCGCCTTCGGTGTGAACGTGGTGATCCTGCGGCGCACGCATAGCCACGTCGACATGCTGCCCACGCTGGTGCTGTCAGGCCTGTTCTCGATGGCGGTGGCGCTGCCGTTCGCCTGGCCGCTGGAGCCGACCACCAGGGATCTCGGTCTGCTGACGGTGATGGGCATCGTGCAGCTGGGACTGGGTGTGCTGTTGATGATTCGGGCCACCCCGCACCTGTCGGCAGCCGAGATCGGTCTGCTGGCGGTGCTGGAGACGATCTTCGGCACCTTGTCGACCTGGCTGGTGGTGGGCGAGCGGCCGAGCACGGTGGCGCTGATCGGCGGCGCCGCCGTCATCCTGGCGCTGATGGCGAACGAGCTGCTCGCGCTGCGGCGGCGCGGCGCGGACGAGACGCAGGAGGCGGAGGAGGCGCTGCGCGAAGTCAGTGGCGCCGGTCATTGAGGCACGCGATCGTTGCGATGCACTCCCGGCATGGACCTGGTGCTGCCGCTACACTTCAACAGGAACGGAAGGAAAAGGAGGAGACATGAGCGAGCGATCGGAAGATCTGGCTGCACGCCTGGCCAACTGCTACGCAGCCGCGGTGCACGACGTGCTGCGCGGCATGGGCATCGGTCCGTGCGTGCTGCCGTCGGGCATCAAGCCGCTGGATCCAGACAGGAAGCTCACCGGCGAAATCTTCACCGTGAGCGGCCACATCGACACCACACGCGATGCGCACGACACGCTGGTGCAATGGACCGGACTGCTGTCCAAGGCGCCGCGCGGCAAAGTGCTGGTGTGCCAGCCCAATACCTACGACATCGCGCTCATGGGCGAGCTGTCGGCGGAGACGCTGCACTTTCGCGGCGTGCGCGGCTACGTCGTGGATGGCGGCTGCCGCGACACCGATTTCATCCTCAAGCTCGGCTTTCCGGTGTTCTGCAGCTTCACCACGCCGAAGGACATCGTCGGCAAGTGGGTGCCCGACCGCTTCGGTGAGCCGGTGACCATCGGCGACGTGACCGTGTGCACCGGCGATTTCCTCATCGGCGATCGCGACGGCGTGGTGGTCATTCCCGGGCGCATCGTCGACGAGGTGGTGGCCCGCACCGAAGAAGCAGTGCGCACCGAGAACAAGGTGCGCAGCGCCATCCTTGCCGGCATGGACCCGCAGGAAGCCTATCTGACCTTCGGCAAGTTCTAGCCGGAGCAGTGCCGTGCCGGCCAAAAGTGAGAAATCCTGCTGATCGACCAACAGCAGGATGTCTCGCTACGCTCGACATGACACCGGGGGGTGATGTCATCCCGAGCGAATTCCAAGGAGCTTGAAGATGTCTCGCCGCGCTCGACATGACACCGGGAGTGGTGCCATCCCGAGCGAAGGCGAGGGATCTAGTCTTTCACCACGGCGTAGGCTTCGATCTCGATCAGCAATTCGTCGTAGACCAGCCCTTGCACGCCGATCATGGTGCTCGCCGGCGGCCGCTCCTTGGACAGATACTCGCTGCGCACTTTCGAGATCGTCTTCCATTTCTCGGTGTCGAGATTCTTCACGAACACCGTCATCTTCACCACGTCCTCGAAAGTGGCGCCGGCTGCGGCGAGTGCCACCTTGAGATTGTCGTAGGTCAGCCGCGTCTGTGCCTCGAGATCGCCCGGAACCGGCTTGCCCTGGCTGTCCCATGCAACCTGACCGCTGACGAACACCAGCTTGCCGCCCGAGGCGGTGGTGACCTGGGAGAAGCTCGGAACGTTGAACAGGCCCTTGGGCTTCAGATACTCGATCTCGGGCGCATCGTCGGCACGCGCCAGCGGCACGAGGCACAGCAGCATGAGCAGAGTGGCAAGCAGGCGGGGCATATCATCCTCCATGTGCGAGATGGGTGGCGGCCAAGCATACCCCAGGGAGGCGCTGATCAAGTATCACGTCAGCGAGCGTGGCGAAATTTCGCAGCCGGCGAGGACCGGCACCGACTCGATTCACGATGCTGCACCGCCATCGTCGCGTTGCACGACGTGATCGATGCGCTCGGCGCTCAAGCCCAGCTCCGCCAGCACCTCGCGTGTATGTTCACCCAGCGCCGGGGCGTGGCGGCGCAGCGTGTAGGGCGTGGCGCTGAAGCGCACCGGACTGCGCAGCGGGCGATAGTCGCCTTCGCTCGGATGCTGTGCCTGCTCGAACAGACCAACGGCACGCACGTGCGCGTCGTCTTGCAGCGCGTTCAGATCGAGCACCGGCATGCAGGGAATGCTCACCCGGTCACAGAACTCCACCCACTGTCCGGTGGTGCGCGTGCGCGCCGCTTCCTCCACCAGGCGATACAGCGCATCGATGTGCTCCACGCGCTCGGGCAGCGTGCGGAAGCGCTGGTCCTGGCTCAGTTCCGGGCGTCCGATGAAATCGAAGAAATCGCGCCAGTTCTGGTCCGAGTACGGCAGGATGCAGGCATGGCCGTCGGCGGTGCGATACGGCTTGCGCTGCCTGCTCAGCAGACGCTGGAAGCCGATCGGGCCGAGCGGCGGATCGAACGCACCGCCGCCGTAGTGCTCGACCAGCATGAACTCGATCGCGGTCTCGAACATGGGCACTTCGATCGCCTGTCCACCGCCGCTGCGCGCGCGATGGAACAGCGCGCCGAGGACGGCGTAGGCGATCGCCTGTCCCGCAATCTTGTCGCATATGACGGTGGGGCAATACTGCGGTTCGCCGTGCACATTCGCATACAGGCCGGCCAGCCCGGAGCCGGCCTGGATCAGATCGTCGTAGGCGGCCTTGCCGCCGTACGGACCGTCCGCGCCGAAGCCGTAGGCTCCGCAGTAGACGATATCTTCGCGACATTTGCGCACGCTCTCGTAGTCGAGGCGAAGCCTGAGCGCGGCGCGCGGGCGCAGGTTGTGCACCAGCACGTCGGCGCTGCGGATGAGCAGGTCGAGCGCTTCCCGCGCCGCGGGGCGCTTGAGGTCGAGCACGATGCCGCGCTTGTTCCGGTGCAGGTTGAGGAAGGAGCCGGACATGCCCGCATGCCGGGCCGGTCGATAGTGACGGAAGGAATCGCCTTCCGGAGGCTCCACCTTGATCACGTCCGCGCCCATGTCCGCCAGAATGTGGGTGGCGTAGGGTCCCATGATCACGCTGGTGAGATCGATCACGCGTACGCCCGCGAGCGGGCCATTGGAAGGTCGATTGGTCATCGTTCCATGAACGTGCTGCGGCAGAGTTTCCTCTGCGCTTTACGGATAGCGGAGGGGAGAGAGAGGAGATTTCGCGGCCATCTCAATACGACTTCGGCAGGCCCAGCACCTTCTCCGCGATGAAGCACTTGATCAGCTCCGGGCTGATCGGTGCCAGGCGATTGATCAGCACCTCGCGCAGATAGCGCTCGACG
>JAHCKU010000326.1 GCA_026125625.1 Burkholderiales bacterium
TGGGGCGCGCTGAGGCCGGCGATCAGCAATGCATAGGCAAGGTAGGGTGCGGAATATTTGAGCATGAGAGGGCCTCCATCGGTTGTGGTTGGCATATCGGGATCGAGCCCGGTTTGACGGGGCCGAGCAAGCGCGAAGCGCCTGTCTGCCCGCCCTCAGCATGCCGGTGCCGGCGTTACCGATTCGCAGCCGACGGTGTTACCGATTCGCGCCGAGGCATGCCCGTACCACCTCTTGCCACTTGCGGCGCGGTGAAAGCAGCCAGTACGCTTCGTCCCCCGGCAGCAGCTCGCCGCGATAGAGGGTCCTGATCAAGCCGGTATCGGCGGGCGCACCCGATGCGAGCGCTCGCTCGAGCGCAATGGTGTCCACCCATACGCGCCTGGGATTGAGCACCACATGTCCGGCGCGCAACAGGATGGCGCTGTCGCCGCCGAGCAGGCGGCGTGCACGGAATAGCGCCGTGCGAAAATTGCCGTGCGCCACGTCGCCTTCGGCATCGGGCCACAGCGCTTCAGCAATGTCGTCCACCGAACAGCCGCTGGACCCCGCTACCGCCAGATACTTGATCAGCTCCAGCAGACGGCGTTGCGTCTTGCGCGAGCCTCTATGCAGCTGCCCGGTAACGGTGATCTCGAAGTGTCCGAAGGTGCGGACCGTTGCCGGCCACGGCCAATTCGGCGTAATCACGTCGGGCGGATCGATGTTCCATTCGTCGATGAGGCTGCCGACCACCTGCGGCTCGATCCCTGTCGTGCACGCGAGCGAGAATAGATGCGGAAGAAACGGGCGCGCCCAGAACAATGCCGCCGCCCGCTTGCGGTTATGGCTCATCGCCAGCGCTTGGCGCAGCCGCTCGAGTGCCGCGTTCTCGTCACCCCTGCATCGTGCTACCTCGGCACGCAGCAGCTCCAGGAGTGGGTCGAGGTAGTTGCACGTAGTGTCTGCGGTCAGTGAGCTTGCACGGTCGATATGCTGCATCGCTTCGTCGGGGTATTGTCCGTCGGCCAGGCAATAGATGGCCTGAGTCGCTGACCACGCTGCTTCAGCAATGATGAAGCCATTTCGGCGCCACAACTCTAGGCAGCGTTCACCGTGATCCAGTGCCTGGTCGCGATTGCCGGCGATGAAGTGAGCGATGCCGGTCACAGCGGCAAGATAAGCGCTCACGTACAGATTTTCGGGCATCACCTCTGTTCCGAGTTCTGCAGCCTCATCCAGCGCCTCACGGGCACAGCCAAGATGCGCAAGCGCCTGGATGCGGTAGCAGCCCATGATCTGTCGCACGGTCACGATTTCATGGCGCCGGGCCAGCTCACGTGCGGCGGTACACCATTTCAGCGCTTCCTCGTAGCGCGCGTCGAAATAGCCGTATACACCTACCCATACGGTGCCCCAGGTGCGCGAAAAGACCGCGAGATGCTCCGAATCCAGAAGGTCACGCAGTACCGGCAGAACGCGTGCCGCCAGCTTCTCATTCGAGGTGAAATGAGCATAGGCAAGTAGGCCGGTAGCGGCCTGGATTGCCTGCGTCGAGTGCAACTTGCCGCCGAACAGTTCGCGTTCGAGGGTCTCCACTGCACGCCCGATGAGCCGGTGGTCGGGGTTGCGATACAGGCAGGTGTACAGAAAGGCGTACCAAGCGCGCACCGTCATCGCTGGATCTGCCGGAGGATGCGCTTCCAACAAGGGTTCGAGCACCGAGATCCAGCGATCCCAGGGATGGAAGGTGGCGCTGATCACGAGCATCACCTCCATTACACCGAACGCGGCGCTGAACTGGCCGGCCGGATCTCCGGCCAGGGCGAACAGCTCGTATGCATGCTCGAACATCGCCTTGGCCTTTGCCGGCTGGGTCAGGCTCATCGATACGCCACGATAGAACACCAGCCAAGGGTCCGCATCGACGGTCGCGTGCGGCAAGCGTTGCAGCCAATCGGTCAAGGTTTGCAGCCGCCCTTCATCGATCAGACCCTGAGCGTGGCCACGAACCAGGCGAGCGATGGCATCGACATCCTGCAGCAGGCCGTACTGCTCGATGGCTTCCATGAAGTAGCCCATGCGCTCGAGCTGCGCAGCGGCGATCACGCGCAGCGCACGCAACTCGTCCGCACCCATCTCGTGCTGCAGACGCGCGAGCAGGAAAGCGCGGAACAGATCGTGATAGGTGTAGACCGGAGCGTCACCCGCCCGACGGGTAGTGAAATAGTGCTTCCGGTACAGCGCATCGAGCAACATGTCGGCTTGCGGATTGCCGCTCATCTCGCGCGCGACGTCGACTGTCACCACTGGCATCAGTGCGGTGTGCAGCAGCAGCCGGCGCATGTCGCCGTCGGCCGCAGCAAAGATCTCGCCGGCGAAGTAGTCGAACAACGCTTCGCGTGAAGACAGGTCGAGCGGCGCATTGCCTCGATGGTCATCGCGCTGGTTGAGAAGTAGGATCAGGCCTGCCACCCAGCCGCCGCAGGTCTGATGCAGCGCTTCCACCGAGAGTGCGGTGCACAGGCGCTGCATGCTCACGATCTGTTGCGTTTCTCGCAGATCCAACACCAGCTCGGCCGCGCCGAGAACGTCCAGTCCACGGTTGGCCTGCAGCTTGGCCAGCTCGGCCGGCAAATGATGGCGGCTGAGCGCCACCAGCCACATGCCTGGCGGCACCTCCTCGAAGGCCACGCGCAGCACCGTGTGAAACTCGCTCACCGCAGCGCGATGGCAGTTGTCGATCACCACAACGGCGTCCGCAGGCAGGCTCTGGTACAAGCCACGGAACAACTGCCGGCAGAAGCCCTCGAGATCGGCCAGGTGCTCCGGCGTCAGATAAGGCAGGCCATGCTGATCGCCAGCAGCCTGGCCTGCCAGTTGAATCAGGTAGGAAACGAGGGCGGATGGATCGCGGTCGCCTTCATCCAAGTGGTACCAGAACTGCGGTCTTCCGTTCTGGTTCAGATGGTCGGCGACCAGCGTCGTCTTGCCGCTTCCGGCCGGGCCTTCCACCCAGACGCCGGGCAGATCCGCCATGGCATCGAGCCGCTCCATCAACCGCCGACGCGTCACCGGTGCGGCAATGCGCGGTGGCGAAAGCTTGGCGAGCGATTTCCGCGTGACGCCCATGAGCTTTTGGTTGTGCTGTTATGCGGCGGTGCAGAAGAAGTCCGGTTACCGATCCATCATAGGCGGATATTACGAGAAATGCCGGCTACATGTCCGAGTGTGTCTGCCGGTCACCTGCAGCATGATCCGGATCGTGTCGCAGATCGCAGATCTCGCTGTTACTGTCGACAGTCATCTGCACCTTTCCTCCACGAAGCGGGTTTTCTGTTGGCGCCTCACGTGCTGCGCGCCTGATCCTGCGCCTCCATGAATGCGCGCCGGAATCCCATGGGATTGGAGATCCCCGGAATCGGCGCCTGCGGATTGCCGGCACCGGAGATGATCAGTGTGCCGAAGTTGAACATGCGCCCCACCATGGTCTGGTCGACCTGAATGCTTTCCACCTTGTTGATGTTCAGCTCGATCGTGCTGCGGCTGATGAAGCCGAACTTGGCGATCACGCGCTTGTTGGTGATGGCGAGCTCGGTGGTCTTGTACTTGACGTAAGCCATCAGCCAGAGGATCAGTCCCAGGCCGAACAAGGGAAGCAGGATGAATCCCAGCGCAATGCGTCCGGCCAGCGACCACAGGCTCACCTTGCCGACGTAGACCACCTTCTCGTCCTTGACCAGGGCCCCTTCGACGTAACTCGCCATCGAGCTTTCTCCGTGGTGATGAGTGCAGAAATCGTTGAGCGGACTATCGCTGGATCTGCTTGATCAGATCGCTCGCTGCGCCGCTCAGTAGTCGTGCATCGGATCCGACGGCGATGAACTGAAAGCCCTCGGCGATACGCCGATTGATCTCTTCCGGTGTCAATGCGATGGTCCCGGCCGCCACCTTTGCGCGCTTCGCGGCTGCCAGCACTTTCTGCGCAGCCGCCTCGACTTGCGGATGCGTAGTCTGCCCCAGCAAGCCCATCGAACCGGACAGATCGAACAGTCCCACGAAGACCACGTCTACGCCGGGGACGGAGACGATCTCCTCGATATGCTCCACCGCCTGGATGTCCTCGATCAGCAGGATCGCCAGAATTTCCTCGTTCGCCACTTTGGCGTTATCCATGGCGGACAATCCCCATCGGGCTGCGGCGATCGTCTGGGCGAATCCGCGCACCCCTCG
>JAHCKU010000327.1 GCA_026125625.1 Burkholderiales bacterium
AAGTTGGCGCATCGCAGTCGTCTTCCTCTTCCGGTTCAGGAAGGGGTTTTCTTCGTGCGCGCTTCGAAGAAGCGCTGCATCGCCGCCTGCGGCTCGCCGCTGCGATAGGCTTCCTTCTGGATCTGCATCGCCGCTGCCAGCGCGGCGTCGAAGCCGGGCTGCGTCAGCTCGCGGAAGCGGCGTTTGGTCAGCCGCAGGGCAGTGGCGCCGATCCTGGTCAGCTCGCTCGCGACCGCGAGCGCCTTCTCCAGCACCTGCTCGCGCGGCACCAGGTAGTTGAGCAGTCCGATCTCGTAGCCGCGCTGCCCGCTGATCAGCTCGCCGGTGATCGACATCTGCTGGTTGAGCGAAAGCGGCAGATGCAAGGTCATCAGATACGAGCCGACGATACTGGCCAGTCCCGCCTTGATCTCCGGTTGTCCCAGCTTCATGTCGGGGTAGCCCACGCGCAGGTCCGCACACAGACCGATCTGATAGCCCGCGCCGGCGGCCACACCGTTCCAGGCCACCACGCACGGCTTGTCCAGATCGCGCACTGCCTGATACATGGCGTGCTGGCGCGTGAGCCACTGGTCCACGTCGTCGATGGTGTACTGCATCGATTCGGCCAGATCCTGACCCGAGCAGAAGGCGCGCTCGCCGGCGCCGGTGATGACCACCGCCCGCACGCCCGCATCCGCGTTCACCTGTGCCAGTGTCGTGATCAGGCCCTCGCGCATGGCGCGATTGACTGCGTTGAGCGAGTCGGGACGGTTGAGTGTGATCACGGCGACGACGTCGCGCCGTTCGAGCCTGATTTCCGCCTGCATAGGGGTGATGTCCTGCAACGTCGATCGAAGTCGTGCGCCTATTCGATGCGCACGCCGGTTTCCTTGACCACCTGCGCCCAGCGCGCCATCTGATCGTTCAGATAGACGCCGAACTGCTCGGGCGTGCCGCCCACCACACGCACGCCCTGTTGCGCGAAGCGTTCCTTGACCTCCGGCAGCGCCAGCACGCGGTTGATCTCCGTGTTGAGCACCGTCACCGTGGACTTGGGCGTGCCGGCCGGTGCCACCACGCCGAACCACACCTCGACGTCATAGCCGGGCACACCGCCCTCGGCCACGCTCGGCAGATCGGGCGCAAACTCGGAGCGCGTTGCGCTCGATACCGCCAGCGCCCGCAGCTTGCCGGCCTTCACGTGCGGCAACACGTTCGGCACGTTGTCGAACATCACCTTTACCTGCCCGCCCAGCAGATCGGTCACCGCGGGTGCACTGCCACGGTACGGCACGTGGACCAGATCGACGCGCGCCATGCTCTTGAACAGCTCCATGCACAGATGATTGGAGGTGCCGTTGCCGGCAGTGGCGTAATCGAGCTTGCCCGGATGCCTGCGTGCGTAATCGATCAGCTCGCGTACGCTGCGCACCGGCAGCGTCGGGTTCACCACCAGCATGTTGGGCGTGGCCGCGGCCAGCACCACCGGTGTGAACTGGCGGCGCGTGTCGTACGGCAGCTGCGTCATGAGGCTGGGATTCACGGCGAAGGCAAACGACACGATCAGCAGGGTGTGGCCGTCGGGTGCGGCTCGGGCCGCCAGGTCGGTACCGAGCACGGTGCTGCCGCCGGGGCGGTTGTCCACCACCACCGGCTGCTTCCAGCGCTCGCCCAGCTTCTGCGCCAGCAGCCGCGCCAGCTGATCGTTGAAGGCGCCAGGCGGGAAGGGCACGATGATGCGCAGCGGCTTGCTCGGGAAGGTGGCGGCATGCGCAGCCGGCATTGCACAGGCCAGAACCAGCGCAGTGACTGCCAGCAATGCCAATGCGCATGTCTGCCGTGTCAGTGTCGCGCGTCGCTGCGCAGCGCCGATCGCAACCAATGGCATCTCTCCTTCTGCCGTCACTCGCGCATTCGGATGCGCGTTGGCACGGATATTACACGGCCCGGTGACGCGGACGCGCTACACGTATGCCGGTCCCTGGATCACCGGATGCGCGGCGAGAAACGCTTCATCCACTTCGACGCCGATGCCTGGCTTGTCCAGCGGTGCGACGCAGCCGTCCTCGCCGACGCTGTAGGGCGTGCTGACCAGCTGGTCGCGGAACAGATTGTTCTTCGACACGTCACCCTCGAAGTAGCCGCCGTTGTCGATGGCGCACAGGAAGTGGATGGTGATGGCCATGTTGATGCCGGTCATCGAGGTGTGCGGATGGATCGGCAGCTTCCAGGCGGAGGCCAGGTGTGCGATGCGCAGGCATTCGGTGAGGCCGCCGGACTTGGACAGATCCGGCTGCAGAACGGTGATGACGCGATCCTCCACCAGGCGGTGGAACTCGTAGCGTGTGTAGTGGTTCTCGCCGGCGGCGAGCGGCACGCTGGAGAAGGTCGACGCCTGTGCATAGCTGGCGTGATCGTGCGGCGGGAACGGCTCCTCCAGCCAGCCCACGCCATGGTCTTCGAAGGCCGGCATGGCCTGGCGCGCGTCCGGCACGCGATAGCCGGTGTTGGCATCGGTCAGGATGGCGATGTCGTCGCCCAGCGCCTTGCGCACCGCCGCCACGCGTGCGATGTCGCGCGCGGGCGTGTCGCCCACGCGCAGCTTGATGGCCTTGTAGCCGGCGGCCACGTGCGGCTGCGCTTCCGCCACCAGCGTCTGCGGATCCTGATAGCCGAGCGATACGCCACCCGCATATGCCGGGATGCGTCGGGAGCGTCCGCCCAGCAGCCGGTACAGCGGTACACCAAGCGCCTTGCCGCGGATGTCCCACAGCGCCTGATCGATGCCGGACATGCCGATCGAGGCGCCCGCGCCCATGCCGTGGCTGCCGAGCTGCTTTTCGTACAGGCGCGCCCAGATGCCGACCACGTCGTGCCCGTCCTGGCCCAGCACCAGCTGCCTGAGGGTGTGGTCGATCAGATGCGCCACCGAGCCGGGCGCACGGCCGTGATGCGCTTCGCCCCAGCCCACCAGCCCGCTCTCGGTAGTGACCTTGACCAGCACCGCATCGCGCTTGACCGCCCGCCCGATGCCCAAGGTCACGCTGTTCTTCGGATCGACCGGAAAGGACGTCGGATAGGCCTTGATGTCGACGATGCGCAGCGAACTGTCTCCCATTGGCCTTCTCCCTCATGTCGTGGCGTGGCGCAGGACAGTAGCACGCACCCGCGTGTTCGTCATTCCGGCGCGACCCGCCACCCGTCACCGGCAGCACTCACGCTCGTCGTCCCGGCGGAAGCCGGGACCCAGCGATACGATAGGGCCTTGTTTCAACCCTGGATGCCGGCCTCCGCCGGCATGACGAGGGTGGCCATCGAGTCCATCGCGTGTCGAACCACGGTGGGGTGTTAGCATCTCGCGTTCTCATCAAACATGCGTGCGCATCCGGAAGCATGCGCGCGAGCCAGGATATGCCCGACACGGACACGCCCGTTTCCATCGTCACCGGTGCAGCGCGCGGCATCGGCTTCGCCACTGCCCTGGAGCTGGCGCAAAAAGGGCATCGCCTGGCGCTGGTCGATGTCGACCAGACCACGCTCGCGGTCGCCGCACAGCGCATCGGTGCCATCGATGGACAGGCGCTGGCCCTGGTTGGTGACGTCGGCGATTTCGATACCGTCCAACACCATGCCGCGCAAGTGCTGGAGCGCTTCGGACGCGCCGATGTGCTGGTGAACAACGCCGGGATGTCGCAGCCCAAGCCGCTGCTCGAGATCAGCGAAGCGGAGTGGGACCGCACCATCGCGGTCAACCTCAAGAGCTGCTTCAACTGGTGCAAAGCGATCGCGCCGGCCATGCTGCAGCGGGGCGGTGGGCGCATCGTCAACGTCTCCTCGGTGAGCGCGCAGACCGGCGGTGCGCCCTCGGCGGTGAGCAAATTCGCCTACTGCGCCTCGAAGGCCGGCGTGCTCGGATTGACGCGCGGGCTGGCCAAGGAGCTGGCGCCGCGGATCACGGTGAACGCGGTGTGTCCGGGCTCGATCGAGACCGACATGACCGCCGGCCTGATCGCAGCCCGTCGTGCAACGATCGAGCAGTCCATCCCGCTCGCGCGCGTGGGCACGCCGCAGGACGTGGCGGCGGTCATCGTGTTCCTCGCCACGGTCACGCCCAACTACCTGACCGGCGAGATCATCGACGTCGACGGCGGCCAGTGGATCAATTGAAGCAAGACACAGCGGCTGGCCTCGACAGCGCAGCCGGCGCGCAGGCGCACGGCCATGGC
>JAHCKU010000328.1 GCA_026125625.1 Burkholderiales bacterium
CAGCGGCATCGATCTGGCCGCGCAGAGCATCAGCCGCCTTCCAGAGAATTTCCGCGCGTGCGAGGTCGGTGTTGTTAGTGTCGTTGATAGCCATCGCGGCTCCTGAATGTATCACACTGGCATGACCCGGGGACGACGCGTTCGGCAGACCTTAGTCTTCTGCGGTATGCGCAGGCAGCGCTCTTGCTACCCCCACGGCACGCAGTCGCGATCGACCTGCCGTACCCATTTTCGCAGACTCTCCGTGATGCGGCCGATCCTCTCGGCGATCGAGGCCATGGCTGCCCACTACGCATTCGTATGCGTGCTGATGCTCGAAGACCAACCGCACGGTCCGCTCCCGGACTTCAAGGGGAACTTCTTCGAAGTGCTCATAGATTCCTATCCTCTCAAGAAATGGAGTCTCCGGGAATTCTAAGGCGGTTCAGCTCGGGCTCGGCAGAACACTTGCCCCCTTAACAACACAAGTCATATCAACGTTCGCGTTCAGGCGTAGAAGGCATGGACGAAGGCCGCGGGAACCCGCGGTTAGTCCTCAACCTCCAGATAGTGAGCGCACACAGGGACATAGTCTATTTGACAAAGAAAGACTATGTCAATTACCATGGCGACGGCTCAAACTAACTAGAGGTCGACATGAGTGGTGTAAAGGCCAAACTGAAGGTAGTTCTACAGGCGAACGACACGGTTGTTGCAGAGAGTGAAGATGCTGTTTTGTGGCAGCGGGTGCTTTTGGCCATCAACAAGGGGATCGGGGCAGGCTGTTCTTCGCTTCTTGAGGATGAGGCTTCGCCGCCCCCAGAGGACGCAGGCCACATACCTAATATACCGCGGGCAAGTGATGGCGATGATCTCGGTCGATTCGCCCGAGCTGTTGGTATCAGCGCCGCCATCATAGAGGGAGCGTGCGCTCCATCAAAGACATCGCCCTACCTCACACTTGATATGCATTGCTGGAACGCGATGAAGGAGCAGACGCCGCCACGTGGGCCGGGCTCCATCAGTCCCATGGCGGTAGCGGCAACCCTCCTCGCATTATGGATGCAGACGGCCAAGCTGGGAGCTGCAACCCAGGCCGAAGCGCAGAAGGTTCTTGGGACTATCAACCTTCGTGACGCCAACGCCACCCGGTCGATCCAGCAAGCGGAATGGCTCCAAGGGCGGGGGGGAGGTGTCATAGTCCTCAATCCAGCACGCGCCAAGAGGGCCGTGGCGATAGCCCGTGCTTTCTGTTCGCAAGACTGGAAATCAGACCTGACGTAGAAGGGTGACAATGCTGAATGACTGACCTTGACTTCCTGAATGCGCTGCATAAGCGTGGCGTGGGTGTATACGAGCGAGCAATCGGTTTGTTATGGTGGGTAGGGCGCGACAATCCAACCATAGGACTGACTGCGCGCGAGATCTGCTCTGTCCTTGAGGCGACTGGGCTTCCTACTCAAAATGCGTCGCGCCTCAACGCGCGGCTTACCGAGGATCGCCGAACCAGCAAAGCTGGCAACAACGGGGGTTGGCGACTTCACCCAAAGGCTCGGGGTGAATTCGATCTCGAATACGAAGGACTGACGGGGTCCAAACCGCCACGGAACAGCGGCAGCGTTATTCCCGCGGCGATTGTTTCGGCTCGCGGCTACTTGGAAAAGGTCGTGCTTCAGCTGAACGCTAGCTACGATGCCCAGTTGTTCGATTGTTGCGCCGTTATGTGTCGCAGGGCGCTTGAGACATTGCTTATAGAAGTGTACGAGCACGCCGGCCGTGCAGCGGAGATTAAAGGGGCAGACGGCCATTTCCTCACGCTCAATGGCTTGGCAAGTTACTTCGAACAAGATGGACGGTTCAGTCCCAGCCGAAATGCGCTGCAAGGCCTCCGAGACTTCAAAAAGCTCGGGGATCTTTCGGCACATAATCGCCGTTTCAACGCGCGGCGAGAGGATATTGATCGAGTACGTGACGGATTACGCGTTGCAGTCGAGGAGCTTGCTCATCTGGCAGGCTTCCGTCCGTGACGTGCCGGCTAAACGACCGCGTTGACCGAGCGCTAGTGCGCGGAGCGCGACGAGAACCCAACGGCAACACCGTTGCGCGCTCCTGTCGATTGCTGGGTTGGACGCCCAGGCTCTCGCGGTCACCACGCTTCCTCCATCAAACGTGCTTCTCCAGATACTCAACGAGGCGTACGAGGGCATACTCGTCTTCCACGTCAACCTTCCAGCGAGCGGTATGGCTACCGCCACTAAATACTCGTGCCAAAGCTGTGGAAACCGAATCGGATTCGATGTTGACGGGATTGGAAAGTCCTGGCATCGCAGGTGGCTGGACATCAAGACGAACTGTCAGATGCGTTGTTGTCGTTGGATCGAACGCCAACTCACTGCGACGACCACGCTTCAACTTGTAGGACCACATCTTGTCGGTGTTGTCCTTCTTGTAGAGCTCACATCGTGACTCGATAGCAGCGAGTAAGGGGACAGCTTGTTGTCCTGAGAAACTCAATCCCATCTCCAAGTTTGTGCGCTACAAGCGCGTGTTTATACATACAAAAAAACTTCTAATGCCCTAACGACCTGAAAATCACGTTGCCCGTTTCGATGCGGAAACGCGCGTGCGCGACAAGATTCGCTCGAAGTACTGCAGCATACGGACGGAGCATATGTCGACTGGGTGATGCGGTATGCCCTATTCCACGGCAGCAAAGGTCGCCCTGCCGATCCGGGCGCAGAGGCGGTGGGGGCTTTTCTTACTACCTAGGCCCCGGCTTTCGCCGGGACGACGGCATGGCGCTACTTCCGCATCGACTTCTCGAACATGCGGTCGGTCTTGGTGTCCAGGCGCACCGTGGCGTCCTGCGCCTGGCGCGCGACGCGCTGCGCTTCTTCCGCTGCCTGCCGCGCGGCGTGCGCGGCATCGAGTGCTTCCTGCGCCAGGTCGGCGTTGGGTTGTGCGCCGCGCACGGTAGCCAGGATCTCGTCGGCCTTGGCATTAGCCGCTTCGGCGGCCACTCGTGCCGCCTTGGCTTCGGCCAGCGCGCTTTGCGCGGTGGCCAGCGCCTGATCGGCGGCGCTGGGTTCGGGCGCTCCGCGCGATCCCATCATGCCGCAGCCCGACAACGTGATCAGAGAAAGGGCCAGATACAGCGCCCGCTTGCCGAGAAGTGATTGCACCGTCGTTCTCCTTTCGTCGTACAGCACATCGGAACGTGCACTTCGTCATGCCGTTGCAACGTCTGCGCAACGCCATGAGCAGGTACGCCGCCGCGGATCGGCGCGGCAAAATTATAGGCTCAGACGCTGCAAACGGCATTCATCGCTGGGACAAGTGTATCGACTGCCTCCATGCGCGCCTGCGCATTTCCTGCGTGAGCATTTAGAATGCCGCTTCGCTCATGCGGCCTTCCGCCGGCGCCAACCGACTCCGATCCTCGATGTCCACCGCCGCACTACGCCGCCCCGTGGACGCCAGCGCCGCCGGCATCATGGTGTTGCTGTGCTTCCTGTGGGGCTTCACTTACATCTTCTCCAAGCTCGCCGCACCCGACATCTCGCTGGTGATGCAGGGCGGCTTGCGTTCCGTGTTCGCGGTGGTACTGCTGTGGGTGTGGGCGCGGATGCGCGGCATCGCGCTGTTCGAACGCGACGGCACGCTGGGCGCCGGACTGGTGGCCGGCGTGCTGTTCGCCGGCGAGTTCCTGTTCATCTTCGCCGGACTGGCGCACACCGGCGCCTCGCGCATGGTGGTGTTCGTATATCTTGCGCCCTGCCTCACCGCGCTCGGATTGCACTGGCTGGTGCCCAGCGAGCGCCTGGATCGGGCGCAATGGCTCGGCATATGGCTGGCGTTTGCCGGCGTGGCGCTCGCCTTCCTCGACGGCTTCGCCTCCGATCGCGCTTCACTGCTGGGCGATGCCTTCGGCGTGATCGCCGCACTGCTGTGGGGAGCCACCACCGTGGTCATTCGCACCACCCGGCTGTCATCCGCGAGCGCGACCAAGACGCTGTTCTATCAGCTCACGGTATCGGCAGCCACCTTGCCGTTCATATCGATGCTGCTGGGCGAGCCGGGCGTGATGGCCTGGAGCGCGGTGGCAGTGGCGTCGCTGTTCTATCAGAGTGCGATCGTCAGCTTCGCCAGCTACCTGACCTGGTTCTGGCTGCTGCGCCGCTACCTGGCTTCGCAACTGGGCGTGTTC
>JAHCKU010000329.1 GCA_026125625.1 Burkholderiales bacterium
CGAGCCGGAGGCGGACTTCGACCAGCTCGCCACCGAGCAAGCCAAATACGAGGCAATCCTGGCGGCAGCCGGGAGTGACACCGAGCATCAGCTCGAAATCGCGGCGGATGCGCTGCGCCTGCCGCCGTGGGAGGCCATGATCGCCAATCTGTCCGGCGGCGAGAAGCGCCGGGTGGCGCTGTGCAAGCTGCTGCTTTCCAAGCCCGACATGCTGCTGCTCGACGAGCCCACCAATCACCTGGATGCGGAGAGCGTGGACTGGCTCGAGCAGTTCCTGACGCGCTTCCCCGGCACCGTGGTGGCGGTGACGCACGATCGCTATTTCCTGGACAACGCCGCCGAATGGATCCTGGAACTGGACCGCGGTCACGGCATCCCCTGGAAGGGTAACTACAGCTCGTGGCTGGAGCAGAAGGAGCAGCGCCTCGAGACCGAGGCGAAACAGGAGGCTGCACGCATTCGGACCATGAAGCAGGAGCTGGAGTGGGTGCGCTCCAATCCCAAGGCGCGCCAGGCCAAGAGCAAGGCGCGTATCGCACGCTTCGAGGAGCTCTCGTCCTACGAGCATCAGAAGCGCAACGAGACCCAGGAGATCTTCATCCCGGTGGCCGATCGCCTGGGCGACAGCGTGATCGAATTCAAGGACGTGACCAAGGGTTTCGGCGATCGTCTGCTTATTGACCGGCTGAGTCTGAAAATCCCCCCCGGCGCCATCATCGGCATCATCGGCCCCAACGGGGCAGGGAAATCCACCCTGTTTCGCATGATCGCCGGCAGGGAGAAGCCGGACAGCGGCGAGATCGTGATCGGACCGACGGTGAAGCTGGCCTATGTCGATCAGTCGCGCGATGCGCTCGAAGGCAGCAAGTCCGTGTGGGAGTTCGTCTCGGACGGCGCCGACGTCCTCAACGTAGGCAAGTTCGAGATGCCTTCGCGTGCCTACATCGGCCGCTTCAATTTCAAGGGTGCGGATCAGCAGAAGCCGGTCGGCAATCTCTCGGGTGGGGAGCGTGGCCGCCTGCATCTGGCCAAGACTCTCATTGCCGGCGCCAACGTCCTGCTTCTGGACGAGCCGTCCAACGATCTGGACGTCGAGACGTTACGTGCGCTGGAAGAAGCCCTGCTGGAATTCGCCGGCTGCGTGCTGGTCATCTCCCACGACCGCTGGTTCCTGGACCGCATCGCCACCCACATCCTGGCCTTCGAGGGCGACTCGCAGGTAGTGTTCTTCGACGGCAATTACCAGGAATACGAGGCGGACAAGCGCAAGCGTCTCGGCGAAGAAGCATCCCGGCCGAAGCGGATCCGCTACAAACCCCTGGCAGCCTGAACGGGCCGCCGGATCTCCCGGTCCCGTAACCCTGGGAAGGGGCATCCCCCAGCCCCTCCAGATTTCCGCTGCTGCGCCGTTTTATGGCCCGTGTGCACCGCGGGCCCACTGGCCCGCGCCGGCCGCCGCTGCAAGCCCCAGGCGTTGCGCCCCCGGCCCACTGTTGCAATTGCCCAACGGAATTTTCTACATGGGCTAGCAGGATTTGCACGAATTCTGCAGACTATGTGTGCGTGCAGAGTCGGAAAGACACTGCACATAAAAACAGTCAGCGAAAACAGCGAGGTTAGATGAATTCGTTTTCGGGGATTCGGTACGGGATGCCGCGGGTGCGCCGACAGGGTGACGTGCAGCAGCATTCCGGGGTGCATGTGCGGTTCAAGGCGGCGCTGCTCGCCGCCGCGCTCACCGTCATGCTCCCGGGAACCCCGCAGCCTGCCCTCGCAGGGCAGCATAGCGAAGCCGTCGAGCGGATAGCCGACCTGCTGGAGCAGATCCGTGCCCGTTACGTGGAACGCATCGACGATGCCAAGCTGATCGCCAACGCCGTGAACGGCGTGCTGAAAGAACTGGATCCGTACTCCAAATACATGGATCCGGAGAGCTTCGAGAAGTTGCAGAGCCACAATCGAGGCGAGTACGGTGGAGTGGGTATCGAGGTGCGCACCGAGAAAGAAGGTGCACGCGTCATCACGGCGTTCGACGAGGCGCCGGCTCAGCGTGCCGGACTCAGGCCGGGCGATCTGATCGTACAAATCGACGATACCAAGCTGGAAGGCATGGAGTTGGAGCAGATCACCCAGCTCATGCGCGGCAAGCCGGACACGGAAGTGAGGTTGACGCTGATGCGCGAGGGGTCGAGCGAGCCGACCCTGTTGGCGGTACGCCGGGCAGTCATCAGATGGCAGAGCGTGCGGGCGCGCATGCTCGATTCCGATTACGCTTACGTGCGCATCACCAACTTCCAGGAGCATACCGGCGAGATGCTTGCCGGCTCGCTCGAGCAGCTATGGAAATCGCAGGACGGTAATATCGATGGCATCGTCCTCGATCTGCGCGACAATCCGGGCGGCTTGATCACCGCGGCAGTGGGTGTGTCCAGCGTCTTCCTGCCGTCCGATGCCCCGATCGTGTTCGCCGACGGCGCCGGTCCTTCGTCGAAAATGCGCCTGTACGCGCGCAGGCAGGACTATCTGCGAGCGAGTCAACAGGACTACCTGGCGACCCTGCCTCCCGCGCTGAAGACCGTCCCGCTGGTGGTGCTGGTGAACAAGAACTCGGCGTCCTCTTCCGAAATCGTGGCCGGTGCATTGCAGGACCATAAGCGCGCAACCGTCGTCGGCACGCTCACCTACGGCAAGGGATCGATCCAGCGCATGTTTCCGCAGAATGACGGCTCCGGACTGAAGATCACCACCTCGCACTATTACCTGCCGGGTGGACGCAAGGTTCATGGCAAGGGTGTACTGCCCGATGTAGTGATCGAGAAGGAACCTTCGATCGCGCTCGCGGCTGCGCCAGTGGACGATGCCAAGCCGGTGCAGCCGGTAGCGGTGAGCGGAGACGTCGCTGCTGCCGATTCCAAGCGATCCCTGCAGGGCGTTTGCATCGATCTGATGCACGCCAATGCGAATGCGGATACGAGCGCAAAGCCCGTTGCCGACCGTGACTGCCAGTTGGAAGAAGCGGTGCGCGTCCTGCGTGCCCAAAGCGATATGGTCGGGCGTAGCTGAGACTTGCGCGGGCGTTTGATGCCGGTGCCATTGCGCAGGTCGATGTGATTTCGGATGCGCTCGCCTGGTTCTCGAAGGCGCCCCCGACTGGCTCGCTCATGAGTGTCTCTGCGTCCGATCGACTGCCTTGAGCGCAAAGCACTGTCGCCTGTGCGCGCGGCGCTTGTTGCGAAATGGTGTAGCACAGCGTCTCACAGTGATGTGCATATGCCGGTGCATGACGTTGTCAGCCGCTATATGCGACTCCTGCATCGAGGGTATGTCCTGCCCGTAAGCCGTGCCGCACCGGCTCGCAAATCAGTGGCGCCTCAATCTCCTGCCACCCCCGCCGATACTCAATTCAAATCGTATCTGTTTCCTGGGGGTGACAATGTTCCACCGCCGTACACGCAGCCGTATCGACTTCGGCTTTCGCGCCTATACCCTTGTCTTGACGTTGATGCTGCCCGCATCGGCTGCGATGGTGCTCTCTCCCATCTCCAGGGCCGATGACAGCGCCGGTGCCGCATGGGTCGAAACCGCAGCCGGCGGCACGATTTTTCGCCTGAGCGCCCCGCCCGGGCAAAAGGCCGAGAGCAGATCGAAAGCCGGCCTGTATCGGTTGCACGATATTTCCGGACCTGGGGTCGAGCTGCTCGGTGCCTACGTCACCCCCCAGACCAGCCAGTTCCTGGCCAATTCCGGGACACTGCCGGCCCCCGGCCTGCTGTCTACTGTGGTCGTGACGGATCGCGAGCTCGTTCGGGATCCGCTGCGTCAGGATGCGCTCCGGCACATTCTGGTGCAGGAGATGACCCAGGAGAAGCGCCTCGCTGCATTCCTTGCCGCGGAACGCTTTGGCCTCGAATCGCTGCAGGTATCATTGCCGCGCATGCGATTGCTGGCGGTCGAAGATCAGCTGGTGATGGAGGGCAGGGAGCGTCTGCTCCCCGGGAGCACCAAGCGCATCTCCTATTGCGTGGAGGCATTGCTCAGCTTGAGTGCGCGCCCGGTTTTCGCGAGCATGTGCCTCATGAAGCCCGACGTTACCCGCGCCGACATGCATCACGTCGAGACTGTCGCTGGCGATTGGGCGCGCAAGCTTCTGGCGGAGAATCC
>JAHCKU010000033.1 GCA_026125625.1 Burkholderiales bacterium
TTTCTCGGTGGACGAGGAAACCGGCCACACCATCGTGCGTGTGCTGGACGGGGCAACGGGGCAGACGATCCGCCAGATTCCATCCGAAGAAGCACTGGCAATCAGCCAGTCTCTGGAGCGACTGCAGGGCGTGCTGTTGAAGCAGCAGGCCTAGCGCCGATTAAAGGCCCGGCCAGCTTCTCCGATAGAGCGTCAACCGGGTAGCGGGAAGGAATACAGGAGAGCGGTAATGGCACTGGCTGCGCCAGGCGTGGGATCGAATCTCGATGTAAACGACATCGTCAGCAAGCTCATGAGCATCGAGCAGCGACCGCTCACGCTGCTCGGCAACAAGGAGGTCAGCTTTCAGGCCAAGCTGTCTGCCTACGGCGTACTCCGGGCCGCACTGTCCACTTTCCAGGGCACGGTGACCGCGCTGCGCTCGGCCGCCTCGTCGCCCGCATTCGCAGCAACGTCCTCCGACAGCACGATCGTCTCCGCCAGCGCGACCAAGGGCGCGGCGGCGGGCGACTATTCCGTCGAAGTTCTTCAGCTCGCCCAGCGGCAATCCATCGTCACGGCCGGACAGACCAGCGCGACCACCGCGATCGGCGACGGCAGTGCGACCACGCTCACGTTCGATTTCAGCAGCATCAGCGGCGGCACGCTGACCGATGGCGTGTACACGGGCGCGACGTTCACCGCCTCCGGCGGTTCATCGCACACGATCACCATCGATTCGACCAACAATACCCTGCATGGCATCCGCGACGCGATCAATGCCGCGGGGATCGGGGTGAAGGCGAGCATCGTCAAGGACGGCAGCGCTGCACCCTATCGGCTGGTGTTCCAGGCCGAGTCCGGTGGCGCAGCGAACAGCATGCGCATCGGCGTCTCCGGCAGCACGGATCTCGCCAATCTGCTGGCCTACGATCCTGCCGGCACCCAGGCTCTGACCCAGACCATGGCTGCGCAGGATGCCGAGCTTTCGATCAACGGCGTGCCGGTCACCAGCGCCACCAACACCATCAGCGACGCGATCGAGGGAGTCAGCTTCACTTTGGTCAAGGCCGGCAGCGCATCGGTCGGCGTCGGTCGGGACGATGCAGCGATCCGCAAGGCAGTCGACACCTTCGTCAAGTCGTACAACGAACTCAATGGCTCCATCCGCGCCCTGACCGGTTTCAACAGCGAAACCAGGCAGGGTGGGGCGCTCCTAGGAGACAGTGCTGCACGCAGCATCCAGGCGAGCCTGCGCGCCGTGCTCGGGGCGCCGCTGAGCGGCGTGGCGGAGGGCGGGATCCGCGTCCTGTCCCAGATCGGCATCACGTTCCAGCGTGACGGCTCCCTTGCGCTCGATAGCAGCAAGCTGGACGAGGCGCTGTCCAGCAATGCAGATGGCGTGCTGCGCCTGTTTGCCTCTTCCGCACAAGCCAGTGACGGCATGGTGCGCATCGTGTCCAGCGGTTCGACCCGGCCGGGCACCTATGCGGTGGACATCACCACTGCGGCGACCCAGGGGCGGCTGACCGGGTCGAGCGCCGCGGCGCTGACCATCACCCAGGGTGTGAACGATACGCTGAATATCACCATCGACGGCACCGCGGCGACAGTGACGCTGACGGCGGGAACCTACACGGCCGAATCGCTTACTTCCATGCTGGCGGCCGCCATCAACGGTGCGCCGGCATTCCAGTCCGCAGGCGCGAAAGTAAGCGTGTCCGAGACTGGCGGCGTACTCACGATGACGTCCGAGCGTTACGGGTCAGCCTCCAGCGTGAGTCTCGGTGGCTCTGCGGCCGCGGATCTGTTTGGCGGTTCACCGACGGCGCTCGCCGGCGTGGATGTCGCCGGCACCATCAACGGCCTTCCTGCCACCGGCACCGGCCAGCAGCTGATCGGCGCGGCCGGTTCCGACGTCGACGGCCTCACGCTCGAGATCACCGGTACGGCGACCGGCTCGCGCGGGGTCGTCACCATGAGCAAGAGCTTCACCCAGGCACTGGACGAGGCGCTGAACGACTTCCTCTCGGGTACCGGCCCGCTGACCAGCCGCACCGACGGCATCAATCGCAGCCTGCGGGATCTCGGACGCCAGCGCGATGCACTGAACATGCGGCTGGAGGGTATCGAACAACGCTATCGCGCCCAATTCACGGCGCTCGACGGTCTCATCAGCAACCTCAACGCCACCAGCACTTTCCTCACGCAGCAGCTTGCGCGGCTGCCCAATCCGTATTCCGAGTAGAACTTTTACCGACAAAGAGAGAAAGTATGACCAGCCTTCCGGGACGTGCAGTGGATATGTACGCCAGGACCGACCTCGAGACACGCATCGAGGCCGCCTCACCTCAGCGCCTGATCATCATGCTGTACGACGGTGCAATCCAGTCCATGACGAAGGCGAAGGCAGCCTTCGCCAGCGGGGAGATCGGTGCCCGCGGAGAAGCGATCTCGAAGGCCATCGCCATCATCGACGATGGCCTGCGTGCGGCCCTCGATCCGGAAGCCGGCGGTCAGATCGCGACCAATCTCGCCGATCTGTACGAGTACATCAGCAACCGCCTGCTGTACGCCAATCTCAAGGGCCACGAGGCCTCCATCGACGAAGCGCTCAAGCTCATGACCGACTTGCGCGAGGCTTGGGAGCAGCTCGAGCGCGACAGCCGACCGGCTGCGCCCGTGCAGCAAGCGCCCGAACCTGCCCGCGCTCCGGCGCTGAGCTACGGACGGGCCTGACCCGGTGGACGCGCAGGCGGTGCTCGCCACGTACGAGCACGCGCTGTCGCTGACCCGCCGTATGCTGGAGCTGGCGCGCAACGGCGATTGGGACGCGCTGGTCGCGCTCGAGAGCGAGCGCGGCAAGGTGATCGATCAGCTTCGCCTGCATGATCCCCGGCCGGCAGATGGAAGCAGCAAGCGAAAGCGCGAGCTCATCCGGGAGCTGCTGCAGCTGGATGAGCAAATCCAGGCGCTGACCCAGGATTGGATGCACGAGCTGCGCAGCGTGCTGGGAAGCCTCAGCACGGAGCAACGCCTGAGCCGCACCTACGGCACCTGATGCAGGCGCACGCCTGCCAGGACAGCGTGTTGACGCCCCTCGCTCAAAGTAGCAATATTCCCACGACTGCAACCGGGCAGATCGATGGGAGCGGGCGTGGAGGCCGTAGTCGTAACTTGGCGCGAGCTGTTGATCGTAGTCGTCGTCGTTCTGGGCGTTTACGCGGCCGAGTTGATGCTGCTTCTGCGCTGGTCGGGGTTTTCCGGGTATCGCTCCTGGCTGCGCCTGCCTCAGCGATCGACCGACGCCCAACGGCTCAGCGGGATGAGCCTGGAGCTGGTGGAGTTGCGCAAGCAGGTGTCCGAGCTTGCTGCAGAGGTCGAACGGCTGCGCAGCAGCAGTCCCGCAATCTCTCCCTACAATCACGCCATTCAAATGGCCCGTCAGGGCAACAGTGCCGCGGAGGTTTGCGCTGCATGCCGGATCTCCAGGGGCGAAGCCGAGCTGATCGTCGCCCTCTACCGCAAGCTGCGGATCTAGCAGGCTGCTGCAAAACTGCTGCGCGAAGCGCAGCCAGGGTTTGCGGGCACAGCGTCGCATCCTGCCGACGTTGCCAGTTCGTCTAGCGCGCAATGGCCGAGCGCCTCCTGCTTGCCCAGGTTCAGCTGCTGCGCGGGGCGCTCGACGGGCACCTGCGCGCCGATGCAGCGGATGCCAAGTCCACCACGGAACTACCCTGGCGGGCAGGCGATCGCGTCACCGCCAGCGTGGAAGGCATGCGGCCGGGGGAGCGCATGCTCCTGCGCGTGGGCGGCTATCTGTTCGATGCCCCCACCATCCCTTCGACCAGCGTAGGGCAGAAGCTGGAGCTGGTATTCGTCTCCGCATCACCGCGCGTCACGTTCGCGCTTTCGAATCCGTCTGCCACACAAGTACCGCCGCAGAATACGGAGCCCGGGAAGCAGGTCGACATCAGCAATGCGGCCCGCCGGCTCGAAACACTGATCAATACTCTGGCCGGTCGCGGGGCGGATGATGCGCAAGCGCTGAAGGCAGCGCGTCCACTGCTTCCGGGTTTGCCATCGGATCCGACAGCGCTTGCCGCCGCACTACGGGAGAGTGTGAGCCGCAGTGGCGTGTTCTATGAATCGCATCTCGAGCATTGGGCCGAAGGTCGCCTGCCATTGGAACGGATTCGTCAGGAGCCGCAGGGGCGACTGGCGATGATGCAGCGCGCGGATGCTCCGGACACGCAGGCTGCACGTGGCATGCAGGCACAGGCCGACAACGACGCTGCGAACCCGCTGCTGCGCGCAGCTGCCGGCAGCAACTCCGACGAGCCGGTTCACCCCGCCACGCTGCCTCAAGTGAAGGCACAGCTCGAAATCCTGCAGTCCGGCCAGATCAATTGGCAAGGCCAGCTATGGCCCGGTCAGGAGGCGGAGCTGAAAATCGAGGAAGACCCGCCGGGCACACAGGCCGAGGAAGAGCGGGTGTGGACCTCGCGGCTGCGTCTGGCCATGCCGCGATTGGGAGAAGTGACGGCTGAGTTGCTGTTGTCCGGCCAGCAGCTGCGCATCCGCCTCAACACCGTTCAGCCGGAAGCGGCAGCGGACCTCGCCGCCGCGCAACAGCGCCTTGGCGATCGGTTTGCCGAGGCACGGCTGCAGCTCGTCGAATTCAATGTCGGCACCCAATCCTGATCGATCGCCACTGGCGGTTGCGCTCGCCTATCAGGAGGACGACGGCGCGCCACGCGTGGTCGCCAAGGGACGCGGGCAGATCGCCCAGGCGATCATCGAGCGTGCGCGCGAAGCCGGGGTGTACGTGCATGAATCGCCCGAGCTGGTGGCGCTGCTCATGCAGGTGGATATGGACGATCGCATTCCGCCGCAGCTCTATCTCGCTGTCGCCGAACTGCTTGCCTGGCTCTATCGCGTGGAAGCCGGCGAGGTGCTGCCGGCGCCTGAGGTGTGAGCCTCAGTCAGTTGACAGCTGCGCGATCAACTCACTCTCCAGCTTGATGACGGTGCGCATCTCACGCAATGCATCGCCGGTCACCACGAAGCTGTCCTCGGCGCGCTCTCCCAGCGTGTTGATCTTGGCAGTGCGCACGCTGATCCCATAGTCGACCAGCACCCGGGCCACGCTCGAGAGCAGGCCGGGGCGATCGCCGGCGGTGAAGGAGAGATACCAGGCGTGCCCACGCTCGTCAGGCCGGATGCTCACCTGCGGCGTCATGGGAAAGCTGCGCACGCGCCTGCTCAGTCGGCCACGCACCGGCGGCGGCAATGGCCCCGCCTCGAGCAGCTGCGCGGTCAGCTCGTGCTCGATATAGGCGATGATGTCGCGGTATTCACTTGCGGTGCGCGCCGGATCCAGCACCTGGAAGGTATCCAGTGCATAGCCCGTGGTGGTGGTATAGATCTTGGCCTCGGCGATGCTCAAGCTCATGCGCTCGAAGAAAGCGCAGATCTGCGCGAACACGTTGGGCTGGTCCGACATGTAGATCAGCACCTGAAGCCCTTCGCCCACGGGACTCAGGCGTGCCTTCACCACCGGCGTCCTGGTCTCGACTCTGTAATTGAGCACGCGTGCGTGCCAGGCAATCTCGCGTGCGTCATGCCGCAGGAAGTAAGGTGTGTCGAGCGTGCGCCACAGCTTCTCATGCGCGCCTTCGGGCACTGCATACAGGCTGAGCTTCTCCAGCGCGAGCTTCTGCCGCGCCTGCAGACGCGGGCCGGAAGGATCGGTATCGCCGCCGAGGAACCGACGCGTCGACCAGAACAGATCTTCCAGCAGCTTGCCTTTCCAGGCATTCCAGACCTTGGGGCTGGTGCCGCGTATGTCTGCGACCGTGAGCAGATACAAGGCGGCCAGACGCCGCTCGCTACCTACCACCTGGGCAAACTCGGCGATGACGCTCGCGTCCGAAAGATCGCGCTTCTGCGCCACCGATGACATGTACAGGTGCTGATCCACCAGCCATCCCATCAGCTCCGCGTCTTCCGTGCTCAGGCCATGATCGGCGCAGAAGGCAAGCGCATCGATCCGCCCGAGCCTGGAGTGATCGCCTCCGCGGCCCTTGGCGATGTCATGGAACAGGCCGGCAAGATAGAGCAGCTCGGGCTTGTCGAACTCGTTCATGAGGCGGCTGCACAACGGGTATTCGTGCGCCATTTCCGGCACGGCGAAACGTCGCAGATTGCGCACTACCATCAGAATGTGCTCGTCCACCGTGTAGACGTGAAACAGATCGTGCTGCATCTGCCCGACGATGCGGCCGAATACCGGCAGGTAACGGCCGAGAACATCGTAGCGATTCATCCGGCGCAAGGCGTGCGTGAGTCCCTGCCCATGCCGAAACATGGCCAGGAAGCGCGCGCGATTCTGCGGATCGCTGCGGAAGTCCTGATCGATACGTTTAGCCGCACGCCACAGCGCGCGCAAGGTCATGGCTTCAATGGCCTTGAGCTCCGGGTGCCATTGCATCAGCTCGAACACCTCCAGCACTGCCTGCGGAGTGCGTTCGAACACGTCCTCATCGGTGGCGGCGAGCAGATCGTCCCGGATCTCGAAGCGGGCGTTGAGAGGACGTGCCTCGACCGGGCAGACCGGCACGATGGCGGCGCGCAGGTTCTGCAGGATGATCTCATTGAGCTGCGTGACTGCTCGTGCCGTGCGGTAGTAGCGCTGCATCAGCTGCTCGCTGGCCAGGCGCGCATCGGTGTCGGCGTATTCGAGCTGGCGCGCAAGCGGCGTTTGCAGATCGAACAGCAGGCGGTCCTCGCGTCGCTGCGCCTGAAAGTGCAGGCGGATGCGCAGGTCCTGCAAAACCTTTTCGCGACACCCGATTTGCCGGGCCTCGCTGCGGGTGACGATCCCCTGATCGGCGAGCGCATGCCAGCTGCTGCCTTTTCCGCTGGCATTGCTGATCCACAGTATGTTGGTCAGATCCCGCAATCCTCCAGGGCCTTCCTTCAGATTGGGCTCGAGGTTGTAGGCGGTTTCCTGGAAGCGGTTGTGACGTTGTTCCTGTTCCAGTACTTTCGCTTCGAAGAACGCCTGCGGATCGAGGGCAACACGCATGGCACGCAGGAAGTCGCGGAACAAGTCCTTGCTGCCGGCCACCCATCGGGCTTCGATGAGATTGGTCTGCACGGTGACGTCCTGCGCGGCTTCGATCAGGCACTCCTCGATGGAACGAACGCTGTGCCCCAGTTCGATTCCGACATCCCACATGCGACTCACCAGGGCGGATGCGGCTTCGCGTATGGATTCCACACCCTGGTCGGGCAGCAGCACCAGCACGTCCACGTCGGAGCATGGAAACAGGGTTTGCCGCCCATAGCCGCCTACGGCCACCAGCGTGAGCTCAGCGGGCACCTCGCTGACATGCCACACCTCGCGCAGGACACGATCCACCAGCGCGCCGTGTCGCCTCAGATACTTTCCCGGGTGTGCGTGAATACGGTAGGCTGCCTCCAGCGCTGCACGACCGTCGCTCAGCTTCGCCCGCAGCCGGGCAAGGTCCGGAGCCAGACTACGATCCGACCGGGATGCCCCCGACCGAGAGGCCATGGGGTCTATGCGGCAAGCGCCACGGGTTTCGGTGTGCCCGCGGAGGAGGTGAGCACCTCGAAACCGGATTCGGTGACCAGAACCGTATGCTCCCATTGCGCGGAGAGGCTGTGGTCCTTGGTGACGATGGTCCATCCGTCGGCCAGCTGGCGAATACCGGCCTTGCCGGCATTGATCATCGGCTCGACGGTGAAGGTCATGCCGGCCTCGAGCTTGAGGCCGGTATGCGGCTTCCCATAATGCAATACCTGCGGCTCTTCGTGAAATCTGCGTCCGATCCCGTGGCCGCAGAATTCACGCACGACGCTGAAGCCATTGCGCTCGGCGTGGCTCTGGATGGCATGGCCGATGTCACCGAGGCAGGCGCCGGGACGCACGCATCCGATCCCGCGCCACATGCATTCATAGGTGACCTCCACCAGCCGACGTGCCTGGATCGAAGGTTCGCCGACGTAGAACATGCGGCTGGTGTCGCCATGGAAGCCGTCCTTGATGACGGTCACATCGATGTTGAGAATATCGCCTGCCTTCAGGCGCTTGCTGCCCGGTACGCCGTGACATACGACGTGATTCACCGACGTGCACACCGATTTCGGATAGGGTGGATATCCGGGCGGCGCGTAGTTCAGTGGAGCCGGTATGCTGTGCTGCACCCGAACCATGTAGTCATGGCACAGGGCATCGATCTCGTCGGTGGTGACACCGGGCTTGACATGCGGTGTGATGAAATCGAGCACTTCGCTGGCGAGTCGCCCGGCGATGCGCATTTTCTCGATGTCTTCCGCGTTCTTGATACTTACGGACATGGTATTTTCAGGCAGCGTGCTGCAGCAGCATAGAGGATGCCCGACGGCGCTGCAAACGCAGGGTCACAGGATCATGACAGCTTGGCGCGGGACTTCCCGTAGGCCCGAAACTTGATTCGGGACCGACCATGGAACGATTCCCGGCGATGGCAAACCTGCGGCGAGACGATGGTGGCTCCCCGACCTGGGCTCGAACCAGGGACCTGCGGATTAACAGTCCGTCGCTCTACCGACTGAGCTATCGGGGAACTGGAGAAGCTCGGCATTGTAGCGACGGCCAGCAGGCCGGTCAATCCGACGTTCTGGACAAATGCCGGCCATAACCAAGGGCTTGCTCGCAATAGGCGGGCTGTTGATGGTTCTCACGGCAGGCCCGGCATTGCTGCCCATGGAGCCGCTGCGCGTGGCCCTGGAGCGGCAGCTCGGCGCTGCTTTTGGGCGCACCGTCAGTGTGCATCGCTTCTATTTCGCACTGCTTCCGTACCCGCAGTTCATGGCCGAAGGCATCGTCGACCACCAGGGGACACTTCACATCGCCCAGGCGCAAGCCGTTCCGGAGCTGCAAAGCCTGCTCTCGAACGGACAGACGATCGTACGGGAATTGCGCGTCCGGGACGGGTACATGGATGGTGGCCTGCTCCGGGCACTGCTGGAGTACCCAGCGAGATTCGACGATGCGTCGGTGCTGGTTCGCTACATCAGGGTAGAGGATTGCACCGTTCATGTGGGTGATGTGTCGTTGACGGATATCGATGCCGGCATTCACCTGGGTGCGGACGGGCGGCCGCTGCGAATCAACGCGAGCATGGACGCAAAGCGATTGCACCTGGAGGTGCTGCCCACGGCGAGCGGTGCGCTGCAGCTGGCAGTTCAAGGCAGCCGCTGGACGGCGCCGTTCGAACCCCGGTTGCACTTCGAGCAGATCGAAGCAACGGCACTGCTCGAAACGAATCACTTGAAGATATGGAATCTCCAGGCGACGCTGGACGGTGGCGGGGCGTACGGTTTTCTCTCTGCTCGCTGGCATCCTGTGTGGGCCATCACTGGCGAGCTCTCCCTGCACAATGTTGCCATCGCGGCGCTGCTGTCTCGCGGTGATGGAGAACCCGGCCTCGATGGGCGCTTGCAGGCAACGCCCCGATTCGTCATGCGCGCACGACATGCGGACCGGCTCCTGGACAGCCTCGAACTGGCATCCGACTTCACGTTGCGTGATGCCATCGTGCGCAACGTCGATCTCGCTGCGGCAGGCGACGCCGCACGACGCAGGAACACCGCTTCACCCGTTACGCATCTCGACGAAGTTTCGGGCCATCTGGTGTTCAAACGTGGCCGCTACGAACTGCATGGTTTGCAGGCGCACTCCGGCACTCTGTCCGCCAACGGTCGGCTGTCCATTGCCGCCGACCGTTCACTGGCAGGCCGGGTGGACATCCAGCTGCGGGGTACGACCGGACTCCTTGGTGTACCCCTGCGTGTGTCCGGGTCGCTCGACGACCCGCAACTGGCGCACTGAACCAGCAGATCGGCTGGACTGCTAGCGGATCACTGCGGCAATGGCATCAGCGACATAGGCGATATTGCGCGAATTCAGCGCGGCCACGCAGATGCGACCGGTATCGATCGCGTAAACCGAGAACTCCTCGCGCAGGCGCTGTACTTGCTGCGCGGTAAGGCCGGAGTACGAGAACATGCCACGCTGACGCACGACGAAGGAGAAGTCTCGCCCGGGAACGCGGGCGTGAATCTGCTCGACCAGCTGCTGGCGCATCTCCTTGATGCGCACACGCATCTGCCCCAGCTCCTGCTCCCATAGCGATCTCAATTCCGGCGTGCCCAGCACCAGCGCCACCACCTTGCCGCCGTGCGTAGGGGGATTGGAATAGTTGGTACGCACCAGGCGCTTGATCTGGCTGAGCACGCGCGCCGCCTCGTCCTGCGAGGTCGCCACCACGCTCAGCGCGCCGACGCGCTCCCCATACAGCGACAACGACTTCGAGAACGAGCTGGAGACGAACACCGGCATGCCGGCGTCGGCGAAACGGCGCACCGGCTCGGCATCCGCCTCCAGACCGTCACCGAAACCTTGATAGGCAATGTCGAGGAAGGGTATGAGCGCGCGCGCGCGAACGATTTCCAGAATCTCGGTCCATTGCTCGCGGGAGAGATCGACCCCGGTCGGATTGTGGCAGCAGGCATGCAACACCACGATGCTGTTGGCTGGCAGTGCCCGCAGCGCCTGCGTCATCCTCGCGAAGTCGATCCCGCGGGTCGAGGCATCGTAGTAGGGATAAGCCTTGACCGGGAAGCCTGCGTTCTCGAACAGCGCGCGATGGTTCTCCCAGCTTGGGTCACTGATCCACACTTCGGACTCGGGCTGCAGTCGGCGCAGGAAATCCGCACCCACTTTCAGCCCACCGGTGCCACCCAGGGCCTGTATCGTCACGATCCGGTTCTCGCGGCGCGCAGCGCTCTCCCCGAACACCAGTGCCTGTACCGCACGATCGTAGTCAGCGAGGCCGTCGATGGGCAGATAGGCGCGCGGCGGCGCGGATTCCAGCAGCTGCCGCTCGGCACGCCGCACGCATTCCAGCAGCGGAATCTTGCCGTTGTCGTCGTAGTAGACGCCCACCCCGAGATTGACCTTCTTCGGATTAGGGTCGGCGTTGTAGGTCTCGGTCACACCCAGAATGGGATCGCGCGGCGCCATCTCGACGCGGGCAAGGATGGATGCGGTCATGATTGAAGTGGCAGTTGGTGAGGGGGGATCGCGGCTTGAAGCGGTGAAGATCGCACCGCATTTTACCGGAGCCGGCACGTGCAACGTGCCGTCCTCGCTGCGCTTGTGGGAAAATTCCGGACTCCTGTCCGCATCAGCCAATGACCAATCTCGATCTCGTACCGCGTAACGACCCCGTGCTCAGCTTTCCCGGGAGTCCGTTCCGCCTGCATCAGCCGTTCGCACCCGCCGGTGATCAGGTCGAGGCTATCGAGAAGCTGGTCGAGGGTATCAACGACGGGTTGTCGTTCCAGACGCTGCTGGGTGTCACCGGATCGGGCAAGACCTTCACCATGGCCAACGTCATCGCCCGTCTGGGCAGGCCGACCTTGATCATGGCACCCAACAAGACGCTGGCCGCGCAGTTGTACTCGGAGATGCGCGAGTTCTTCCCCGACAATGCGGTCGAGTACTTCGTCTCCTACTACGACTACTACCAACCCGAGGCCTATGTACCTTCTCGCGATCTGTACATCGAGAAGGATTCCAGCATCAACGAGCACATCGAGCAGATGCGTCTGTCCGCCACCAAGTCGCTGCTGGAGCGTCCCGATACGGTGATCGTGGCAACGGTATCGTGCATCTACGGCATCGGCGATCCGGTCGACTATCACAGCATGGTCCTGCATCTGCGCACGCGCGAGCGTACGCCGCAGCGCGAGATCATCCGCCGATTGGCCGAAATGCAGTATCAGCGCAACGAAATGGAATTCCGGCGTGGCACCTTTCGCGTGCGCGGAGACGTGCTGGACATCTTCCCGGCAGAGAACTCCGAGCTCGCCCTGCGCGTGAGCCTGTTCGACGACGAGGTCGAAGACCTCACCCTGTTCGATCCGCTCACCGGTCACACGCTACAGAAGATCAGCCGCTATACCATCTATCCTTCGAGCCATTACGTCACGCCGCGCGACACCACCCTGCGCGCGATCGAGGCGATCAAGGTCGAACTGCGCGAGCGCATCGACAAGTTCCAGCAGGCGGGCAAGCTGGTGGAGGCGCAGCGTGTCGAACAGCGCACGCGCTTCGATCTGGAGATGCTCGCCGAGCTGGGATTCTGCAAGGGCATCGAGAACTACTCCCGGCATTTGTCCGGAAGGCAGGCCGGAGAGCCGCCGCCGACGCTGATCGACTACCTGCCGGTCAATGCGCTGATGATCATCGACGAGAGCCACGTCACCGTCCCGCAGGTGGGCGGCATGTTCCGCGGCGACCGCGCACGCAAGGAAAATCTGGTCGACTACGGATTCCGGCTGCCTTCCGCCGTCGACAACCGGCCGCTCACGTTCGAAGAGTTCGAGGCGATGATGCCGCAGGCCATCTTCGTCTCGGCCACACCGGGAGACTACGAGGCAGCGCACCAGGGGCAGGTGGTGGAGCAGGTGGTGCGGCCGACCGGCCTGGTCGATCCCGAAGTCATCGTGCGTCCCGCTGGCAGCCAGGTGGACGATCTGCTGTCCGAGATCAACGCGCGCGTCACACGTGGCGAGCGCGTGCTGGTGACCACGCTGACCAAGCGCATGGCCGAGGATCTCACCGACTATTTGAGCGAGCATGGTGTCAAGGTGCGCTACCTGCATTCGGACATCGACACCGTGGAGCGGGTGGAGATCATCCGCGATCTGCGCCTGGGCCAATTCGACGTGCTGGTCGGCATCAACCTGCTGCGTGAAGGGCTGGACATTCCCGAGGTTTCGCTCGTCGCGGTGCTCGACGCCGACAAGGAAGGCTTCCTGCGCTCGGAGCGATCCCTGATCCAGACTATCGGCCGGGCTGCGCGGCATCTGCACGGCACGGCCATCCTGTACGCCGATCAGGTCACCGGCTCGATGCAGCGTGCCATCGACGAGACCAACCGCCGGCGTGTCAAGCAGATCGCCTTCAATGCCAGCAGAGGGATCACGCCACGCGGGGTCAGCAAGCGCATCCGCGACATCATCGACGGCGTATACGAGGCGCGCGCTGCGCAGAAAGAGCTGAAGGCTGCACAGGAGTCGACCGACTATCACGCCATGAGCGAGGCCGATCTTGCCCGGGAGATCCGCCGTCTGGAGAAGCAGATGCTCGAGCATGCGCGCAATCTGGAGTTCGAGCAGGCAGGGCAGGTGCGCGACCGCCTGCGCGCGCTGAAGGAGGAGTTGTTCGGCATCGCGCAGGACGCTTCCACCATGGCACCAGCACCGTCCGCCGGCAGCAGCCCGGCAGGCAGGGCAAGGAAACGTCCATCTGGACAGCGGATGCGCCGATGACCAAGGTTCTCTTCGTTTGCACTGGAAATATATGCAGGTCACCGACCGCCGAAGGCGTGTTCCTGCGTCTGGTGGAAAAGGCGGGATTGCGCAAGCGTATCCAGGTGGATTCGGCCGGCACGCATGGCTACCACGTCGGCGATCGTCCTGATCCGCGCGCACAGGCAGTTGCAGCGCAGCGGGCTTATGACCTGTCGCGGCTACGCGCGCGCAAGCTGGAAGGGCGCGACTACCGCGATTTCGACTACCTGCTGGCGATGGATCGCGGCCATCTGGCGATCATGCTGCGTGACAGCCCGATCGAGCACCGAGACAAGGTCCGTCTGTTCATGGACTATGCGCCGCATCTCGACCACCGCGAGGTGCCCGATCCCTACTATGGAGACAGCAGAGGATTCGAGCTGGTGCTGGATCTGGTGGAAGCGGCGGCGCATGGCCTGCTGCGCTCGATTCGAGCAGACATCGACGCCGCCGAGAAGCACAAGTGAGTCGGTGCGTCACCCCGAGGCAGGCTCAACCACCCCGGGGTGATCCATCGGTTCAGGACGGAGGCGAGGACTCGTTGCGCGTCTCCACCTGAACCAGCGGTTCCTGCACGACCGGTTCCGACCGGGGCCGGCGGGCGCGGGCGGGCCGCTGGGCTTCGACCGTCCGTGCTTCACTTTCGGGCGCAGCAGCATGGCTGGTTTCGACCTGAACCAGTTCCGGTGGCAACTCGTACGATACCGGTTCGGCCCGCACTCCCACAGGCGGGCTGTCGAAGGCAACCGCGACGGGGGAGGCTTGCGGCTGCGGCGCCTCCTCCGGCTGTACCAACTCGAGCTGTACCGGTTTCGGCTGTGCTGGTTCGGCCTGAACGACGGCCTCGGTTTCGACCACCGGTGCAACAATCGCTTCCACCTCGTGCGTTGCCTGAGCCGTAATCGGCACATCCGCTACGGCCGGCGTCGGTGATGGCACCGACGCTTCGATCGCTTCGTGGATTGTCGCCGCAGCGGCGGCATGCATCGCATCCGCAGCCGTGGCCTCTACGCCCGCGTCCTCGGTGCGACTGCCTCGATCGCGCCGTCCCCGCCGGCGCCGGCTACGACCCTCTCCATCGCCTTGTGCACTCTGCTCACCGCGTGGACGCTCCGGTCGTTCGCCTCGTTCGCCCCTTTCCTGACGCGGTGGCCGCTCGCGTCGCTCTTCGCCCGCGGCCGCCGAGCGTTCGCCCTGTTGCAAGACGGCCTCATTGCGCGAGGACTGTTCCAATACGCCCTGCGCTGCACGCTCGCCCCGTTCCGGGCGCTGGCCGCGCTCTGTGCGCTCGCCCGAGGGCGCTCGTTCGGCGCGTCGCTGCTGCTGGCCGGAAGGCTGATGATGACGCCGGCCTTCGCCCTGCGCGCCGCGTCCTGCTCCCTGCGCTGCGCCTTCCTCCCGTTCACGACCCGGCCGGCGATCGCGTCGCTGCGGTGCCTCGCGCTGGGGCTTGCGTATCTCTCGCGGCTTGGCCTTGACCGGCTCGACCGGCTCTTCCGGTTTGCGCGTGAGCCAGCCAAAGATCTTCTGCAGAATCGAGGGTTGTGCAGGGTGGGAAGCGGCTACCGGCATCGGTGCCGGTTGCTCGGGGGTGATGCCTTGCACCATGGCCTGCGGGCGCACTGCCTTGGGCTCCGGCGTTTCCTGCACTTCGCGTGCATCGGTCGGCTGCTCCACCATGCGATAGCTCGCAGGCAGCGGCTCCATCTGGTTCAGCTCGTCGTGCCGCAGCCGGGTCACTGCATAGCTCGGCGTCTCCAGATGCATGTTGGGGATCAGGATGACGTTGACCTTCAGCCGCTGCTCGATCGCATGGAACTCGGAGCGTTTTTCGTTGAGCAGGAAGGTCGCCACGTCCACCGGGACCTGCGCGTGGACCGCGGCGGTGTTCTCCTTCATTGCTTCTTCCTGAAGGATGCGCAGGATATGCAGGGAGGAGGATTCCACGCTGCGAATGTGGCCGATGCCGTTGCAGCGCGGACACGACATGTGGCTGGTTTCGCCCAGTGACGTCTGCAGGCGCTGGCGCGACAGCTCCATCAGGCCGAAGCGGGAAATCTTGCCCATCTGCACACGTGCCCGATCGTAGTGCAGCGCGTCCTTCAGGCGCTGCTCGACCTCGCGCTG
>JAHCKU010000330.1 GCA_026125625.1 Burkholderiales bacterium
GGACGTGACCGTTGCCATCATCCCCGGCATCGGCCATTTCCCCATGCTCGAAGCGCCGCGCGAGACGAACGAGGCGATTGCGAAGTTCGTGCAGAAAGTGTCGAGCTGATGGCCCGCCAACCCGTTGCTTCGCCCGCGCCGCTGCTGGCTGCAGCGCAGCCGCGCGCCGACAGCGACGTCATCTTCGACGTCGAGATCGAGCGTGGCATGCTGCACTTCGTGCTGGCAAACATCGGCACCGCGCCGGCGCATGCCGTACGCGTCAAGCTGGACAAGGCGGTGCGCGATCCCGCAGGTCAGCGCGTCAACGACAACCCGCTGTACTCCAGTCTCGAATTCCTGGCGCCGGGGCGGCGCGTGCGCCTGCTGATCGACTCGCTGATCGGCTACATCGAACGTCGCCAGCCGATGAAGCTCGCCGTGAAGCTGCAGTGGAGCGGCGACGATGGGCAGGTGCTGCAGCGGAGCATCACGCACGACCTGAGCGCCTGGACGCAGTTGCGCGAACCGCTTTGATCGAAGCAGAACACGAACGAGGACAGACATGGCCGTCAACAATCCGCATCCTTCATTCAGCTTCCAGGTGCAGGCCGGTTTCAACCGCGTCGGCTTTGCGCGCGTGCAGCTACCCGCTCTTGAGCGCGAGGTGGTCCGCTACCGTGAAGGTTCCGACAAGGTCGAAACCATGCGTCTGATTCCCGGGTTGCTGCGCGTGGGCGAATGCGTGCTCGAGCGCGGTGTGGTGCCGCCGGACAACGAGTTCTTCCAATGGCTCAACACCATCGGCGGCGGACAGGTCGAGCGGCGCGACGTCATGGTCCAGCTGCTCAATCAGGCGCACGAGCCGGTGATGTCGTGGCGCCTGCGCAATACCTTCCCCTGCGCGCTGCAGTGGTCGATGCTGGATGCGCAGAACGACGCCGTGCTGATCGAGACGCTGCGGCTGGCGGTGGAAGGCGTGGAAATCGAGACAATGTGAGGCTTTTATGCCACAAAGATGGCAGCGGCACGCCGCTTGCTGAACTCGTAGTGCTACGATATCTACCTGATTTTGGAGCACTGGATTCATGAAGCGAAAAATACGAGAGCGGCGAACGGCTGGCATTGAAGACCGCGGCGATGTGAACGAGTCCATCCTGAGGAACTACGTCGACCACGTTGCGCGCGAGTTGGCCAAGCTTTCCCCCGAGGACGACGAGATCATGATCCCCCTCTCCGGCGCAGAGGCAATATCGATTGCCTCTTATGAGGAGCGGGTTGCCGCACAATCGGAGCGTCACACCCGTTCCACCACCATGGCGATACCCTGGCCCACCCCGATGCACATCGTGCACAAGGCGTATCGACCCTGCCGCCGTCGTAGTTCATAAGCGGCGGTCAGCACCAGGCGTGCGCCGCTCATGCCCAGAGGATGACCGAGCGCAATCGCGCCGCCGTTGGGATTGACGCGCTCGTCGTCGTCCGCCACACCCAGATCGCGCAAAGTAGCCAGCACCTGGCTGGCGAACGCTTCGTTGAGTTCGAGCACGCTCATGTCCTGCACTTTCAGGCCCAGACGCGCGAGCAGCTTCTTCGACGCGGGCGCGGGGCCGAAGCCCATGATGCGCGGTGCCACACCGGCGACGGCGGTGCTGCATACGCGCGCGATCGGCGTCAGGCCATGGCGCTTCACCGCTTCTGCGCTGGCGACGATCAGCGCCGCTGCGCCGTCATTGACGCCGGAAGCATTGCCGGCCGTCACTGACAGCTCCGGCTTGTTGATGCCTTTCAGCCTGGCGAGCGCTTCCATATTCGTGTCCGGACGCGGATGCTCGTCGGTGTCGAAGGTCACCGGATCGCCCTTGCGCTGCGGGATGGTGACGGGCACGATCTCGTCCTTGAAACGTCCCGCGGCGTTGGCGCGTGCCCAGCGCTGCTGACTGCGCAGCGCGAAGGCGTCCTGATCTGCGCGCGAGATGCGGAAGTCGGCGGCGACGTTGTCGGCCGTTTCCGGCATGGAGTCGACGCCGTACTGCTCTTTCATCAGCTTGTTGACGAAGCGCCAGCCGATGGTGGTGTCGAATACCTGCGCGCTACGCGAGAACGCGCTGTCGGCTTTGCCCATCACGAACGGCGCGCGCGTCATCGACTCCACGCCGCCGGCGATGATCAGTTGCGCTTCGCCGGCCTTGATGGCACGCGCGGCGAGGTTGACGGCATCCATGCCTGAGCCGCACAGTCGGTTGATGGTGCAGCCGGGCACTGATACAGGCATGCCGGCGAGCAGTGCACCCATGCGCGCGACGTTGCGGTTGTCCTCGCCGGCCTGATTGGCGCAGCCGTAGACCACGTCGTCGACGGCCTCCCAGTCGAGCGCTGGATGACGCTGCATGAGCGCCTTGATCGGCAGCGCTGCCAGATCGTCGGTGCGGATGTGCGCCAGCGCACCGCCGTAGCGGCCGATCGGTGTGCGCACGCCGTCGCAGATGAAGGCTTCGGTCATGGTGTTCCTTGGTTCGTTATTCCATAGTAATAGTAGCCGTCATTCCGGCGAAAGCCGGAATCCAGGCAGTAGAAGCATCCTCCGAAAGAAGCATATAAAACCTGGGCCCCGGCCTCCGCCGGGACGACGAAATATTCGTCATTCCGGCGAAAGCCGGAATCTAGTCATTCCGGCCGCCGTCCCTCCCACGCATCCTGCAGCAGGGCACGGATGTCTGCACGCTCGATGGGGCGTGGATTCCAGTATGGATCACGCACGGCGATGTCGGCCGCGCGCTCCAGGTCTTTCTCGTGCATGCCCAACACCTTCAGCGACAGCGGCGTTCCCACTGCACCAGCCAGATCGTGCAGCCCGCCGGCTGCGTCGGCGCTGCCGAGTGCGCGGATGATGCGCTGCATCGCCTCCGGTGCGGCGTCGCGGTTGTAGTGCGTCGCGTGCGGCAGAACGACAGCATGCGTCTGCGCATGCGGCAGGCCGAAGCTGCCGCCCAGCGTGTGGCACAGCTTGTGATGCAGAGCCATGCCGACCGTGCCCAGGCAGATGCCGGCGAGGCAGGCACCGTACAACGCCTCGCCCCGCGCTTCCAGGTTGCCGGGTTCACGCACGACCACAGGCAGATTGCGCGCCAGCGCGCGGATGCCTTCCTCGGCCATCAGCGAGGTGATGGGATTGTCTTCACGCGCATACAGCGCTTCGACGCAGTGCGCGATACCGTTCATGCCGCTGGCGCCGGCAAGGTGCACCGGCAGCGTGGTCAGCAGCTGCGGGTCGTAGATCACCGCCTTCGGCAGCATGCGTGCATCGCGTACCGTCTTCTTTACGCCCTCGGCGGTGATGCCCTGCAGCGGCGTCATCTCCGAGCCGGCGAAGGTGGTCGGTATGGCGACGATGGGCAGCGATGAGGTCAGCGCGATGGCCTTGGCCAGCCCGGTGGTCGAGCCGCTGCCGATGGCCACGCAGCAATCCGCCTGCAGTCGTGCAGCGGCCGCGCGCGCATCCTCGGCCGTTTCGATCGGTGTATGCATCACCGCGCGGTCGTAGATGCCGGCCGCGCGCCCGCCGATGCGCCGTGCCACGTCTTCCGCCGCCGCACGCTGCTCGGGCGTGCTGAGCACCAGCACGCGTTGCACGTCGAGGCGCTCGATCTCGTCCACCAGCCGATCCAGCGCACCGACGCCGAACACCATGCGTGTCGGCAGCAGGGTATAGGTGAACGCTCTCATGTTTCCATCCGCCCCGAATGCCGAATCGTACCCGGAGCCGCAGCGGCGCACTCACGCTTCATCGTGAGCGTGGTCGGACGGGTAACTTGCCTGTGAATCCAATGAAAAAGCCCCGGCGAGACCGGGGCTTTTTTCGGGGATTCGCAATGTCTAAATGTCCACCCCATGCTTCTTCCACAGCTCGCGGTTGAGCTCTTGTTGTTCGTGATAGAAGGACATCACCCAGTACAGGCAGCCGAGGATGACGGTGAGCGGGGCGCCAAGCAGGATTGCGGTTGTCATTCGTTTGATTTCTCCATTGGAGTTGGACGGCACGGCACAGGTAACAGCAGCGGGCTGAACAACGGTTTTGGCCGAGACCCGATAAAAACCTTTCGTGCGACATGGAAAGAGCGTCGCGCGCGCGCCGCGCGCGGAATCCCGACGAACGCGGAAGTACGCCGAGG
>JAHCKU010000331.1 GCA_026125625.1 Burkholderiales bacterium
CGCCCGTAACCACCAGCACGCGCCGGGCTGGCTGCGCAAGAGCCCGCCCGAGGCCGATGCAGACCGCACCACCCATGGCACCCCATGAATAGAAGTTCCGGACATCGTCGCCGGCGGCGGCGACGTCGTAGTTGGCCGACCCCAGGCCGGGAACCACCAACAGATTCTGGGGACGTCCGGCAAGCAGCGCCGATACGGTTTGTCTTCTTTCCAGCATTGTGCCCTCCTTCTCGACCGGAATCGGTCCGAATCAGAATACCTTCGCACCGATCAGGCGCTGGGACAGCAGGACTGCAACCGGTTGCGCCGCATCGTAGGCGATGCGTATCGCTGCTTCGGTCACGACGCCGGCGTCGGCAGGCTGATCCACCCGATAGACCAGAAAACCCGCATGCTCGAAGGTCTGCGGTGTGCCCTGCCCCATCGGGATCTGCCAGGGATTGAACTCCGCCCACTCCCCGCGCATGGTAACCAGGGTCACGAAGGGGAAACCGCAGCTGCGCAGCAGCGAGAACATGTTGACGCAGTTGCCGACACCTGAGGACTGCATCAGCAATACGCCGCGCTCCCCACCCAGATCGGCGCCTGCCAGCAGGGCCACGCCTTCCTCTTCGGTCGTGAGCACGGTGGCCTTGACCTCATGGTCGGCGTGCAGGGCCTCGATCAAGGTCGCGTGCCCGGCATCGGGTACGTAAGCCACCTGCGCGATGCGCTGCCGTTTGAAAGCCGCGTAGATGTCCGCGCGCCAGTCGCCCGGCGCGAACTCGAATACCGATCTCACTGTCTGGTCTCCTTCAGTCCGACCCTGTCTGTCTGCGTCCGCCCGCACCGGATCCGTGATGCGAGGAAATTTTTACTGTTGTGTCCATCGGAACGGCAGAGCTTGCGTTAGACCGAAGGCCAGCGTCAAGACACCGATCCGGCACTCTCCAATCACGGCTCAACATCGGCGCGCTGCCGCCGTTAGTTTTCACATCACCGCTGCACCATGGAAAATAGCATGTACATCCGCAACGTGATCGGTACGGCCAGCATCGGCCTGCTTTTCTTCGCGCTGTTCGCGTATGCAGCCCCTGCCATCCAGGCGGCTGAGAAAGCTGCCCTGCACGACAGGATCGGCACGCTGCGCTCCCTCGAGCGCGAGTCCTTCGAGTGGCAGCTGTACGCGCTCGATATCGCACGGGTGCTGAAATCGATGCCACCCTCGCCGGAGCGGAGCAAGGCCCAGCGTGCCTTCAAGCCACAGGTCGAGGCGTTCGTACGCCGCGATGCACAGGCCGCTGCGGACAAGCATATCCGCTCCCAAACGGACGCATGGACACGCCGCATCGGCCAGGCACTGGCGGGACAGGGACTGGAGATGCAAGTGCGCTGGAAAGAGGCGCGGGGCAACTACGTCGCCTCGATCGACTACAAGGATATGAACGCCGCGTTGGCGAAGACGCTGGCGACCGAGACGGGGCTGTCCGATAGCGCGCGCAAAGCGGGCTTCGATCGCCTCGAATTCGTCAATTCCGCCACCGCGAAGCGTTGGGACTACCGGTTGGATGGAGCCAGCGAGATCCGGGCGCAGGTACTGCGCCAGGCTGCAACGGAATGGGGCCTGGACGAGTTGTAAGGGACAGCGGGTCCGCAGCACCGAGGGCTATGCTTGCTCAACCTCGACCGTGCGCGCGAGCCCACTCGTAGAACAGAAGGGTCGCTGCGCTGGCCACGTTCAGAGATTCGATTCCTGCGGCCATTGGAATGCGCACGCGCAGCGCGGCGCACGCCAGCAGCGCCTCGGATACGCCTTGGCCTTCCCCACCGATGATGAACGCGCAGCGTCGAGCCGGGTGCAGCGCAAACAGTTCGGTATCCCCCGATGCAACGGCGGCAATCAGGCAGCCGGAAAAGGACTGCGCCACGGTCACCAGATCCTGTCGCGGGTGCAAAGTCAGCTGGAACTGCGCACCCATCCCGCCGCGCAGGCATCTGGGTGACCAGGGATCGGCGCAGCTGGGCGACAGGAAAGCTTCGCTGCCACCCGCTGCGGCTGCGCTGCGCAGGATCGCGCCCAGATTGCCGGGTTCCTGTACCCCATCCAGGAAAAGGCTGAAACCCTCGCCTGCTCCAGGCGCGGCAGACGAGGATGGCATGGGCGCGAGCGCCATGACCCCGACCGGAGCCTCCACCGGTGACAGGCCGTCGAACAGCCGCCTTGGCAGCAACAGGCCATCTTCTTCGTCGACGAGAGCCCGGATGCGGCCAATCTCCGGATGATCGGATGCTTCCTCGCACACGATCAACGACACACCCTTCGCGCCGAAGGCGGCAACGTAAGCGTCGATCAGATGAACACCATCGAGCAGCAGGTGGCCTCGATTACTGCGCTCGCGAGCGGAAGTGGCGAGTCGGGAGAGCTGCTTGAACCGCGGATTGTCGCGCGACTGGATGCGTCTCAAATCGCGTTTCAGCGCAATTGTGCCGGGACGGTGATCTGAACTGACACCGGGTGACTGGGACCGTACACGAACGCGCCGGCAGCGATCGCGGCCAGCAGGCCCAGCACGATCCATGTGAGGTTACGCTCGGCGCTTCCACCGTCCGGCTCTTCCCGCCGCACTGGGAGCTCACGCGCACTGGCATGCACCGTCCGGCGCTCATGGCCGCCGCGACGCTCGGTCCATGCCGAGCCGGGGTCGCAGGCCGTACGCCGGTCGACACCTCGGCGCTGATCGGCCCAGCGCAGGCGTGCGATCGCACGCTGCCGGCTCCAGTCGTCCGCGGTAGCGCTCCTCTCGTGGTCATTTTCCAGCAGCGCCCCCAAGGCATTCGGTCCGACCCAGCGATAGCCGTCGGCGCTGAACGCAGTGACTTCATGCAGACGACCCAGGAGCTGCTCCTGTCGCAGCGCCCCCAGCGGAAACGGGCCGCAGACGCGATCGCCGCGGCGCACGAACCACAGATGTCCACTCGAGTCTTCGGCAGCGTGCATCAATTACGGGCCTTCTGGAGCGCCTGGACCAGTGCCAGAGCGATGGTTTTGAAGGCATTGTAGCGACTCTCGTCCAACTCGTCCGACCCCGGACCGGCATCGGCGAACAGAACGGCGTCCGGCAGTCCCCCGCCCTGCAAGCCCATGGCGTAGAACGCATGTGCGCCCAAGCGTGCCTGCAGATGCGTGGGCAAGAGGGCGACGAGCCTGGCTGTCTCGCGCGGGCGGAACCACACTGCCTGGCTTTTCTCGCGCAGGCGATCGAACAGCGACCCATCGCCGATCTCGAAGCCCAACTCACCAGGCAATAGTCCGGAATCACCCATCAGCACATGCGCCGGCTCGACGCGTCTGGAGCGTGGATTGAACACACCCAGCCAGATGCGATGCAGCCCGAGTGCCCGCTCCAGCGCATAGAACGCCACTGCCACCAGCGCCCGGCTCACGCCTTCGCCTCCTCCCGCCGAGGACAGCTGCTCCAGGCAACGCGCCAGCAAAGCGTGCCGCGTCATGTCCGACTGCGGGATGGCCTCCTGCGCGATGCCCGGCCATGTGCCGGGCAGCAACGGAATCCATGCTGCCGCGGGACGCACACCGTAGGCGTGCCAGTTGCGTGCGGCGTGCACGGCGCATTGCCGCAGCGCGCGGCGCACCTGGTCCCCGGGCAGGCCTACGACCTTTTCCAGGCCGCGGTAATCGTCGGGCAGGGCCGGATCGTACCAGCCTTGCGCGCAATGCCGTGCCAACGCGACGCAGTGACGCACCGTCTGTACGCGCGGATGATCCGAATGCGCATCATCCATCAACGACTGCAGCAGCCGAGGCAGACGCCACTCACGTGCCAGAGCCAGTTGCAGATCGGACAGCACGAACCCCAGCACCACGCGCTGCGCGGCGGCGCTGCGCAAGCCCTGATGGCAGGCGAGCATGCGCTCGAGCTGCAAACCCACTTCCGGCGCGGTGCACCACGACAGCATCTCCGCCAGGTCATGCAGCAGCGCCGCGATGGTCACCTCCTCGGCTTCCATGTCATGACGCAACGCGGAGAAATGGCGGGCCGTCACCGCTGCCTGATAGGCGCGACTGATCACGGCACGCACGCCGGCCAGTGCCTGCGGGTGTGCGGCGAGAACCTCTTCCAGGATCAACGGGGCATC
>JAHCKU010000332.1 GCA_026125625.1 Burkholderiales bacterium
ACAGCGGCAGATAGCCGCCGCTGATCCCCTTGGACAGGCACAGGAAATCGGGACGGATATGCGCCTGCTCGTGTGCGAAGAAGGTGCCGCTGCGACCGCAGCCGACCGCGATCTCGTCCGCGATCAGGTGCACGGCGAAGCGCTCGCACAGCTCGCGCACGCGAGACAGATAGGCCGGATGATGCATGGCCATGCCGCTGGCGCATTGCACCAGCGGCTCGACGATGAAGGCGGCGATCTCGCGGTGATGGCGCTCCAGGTAGCGCTCCACCGCGGCTGCCTGCCTGAGCGCGAACGCCTGCGCGTCCTCGCCCGGTTCGGCGCCGCGCCAGTCCGGGCTCGGCATGAAGTCGGCGGGACGCAGCAGCGGTGCATAGGCATCGCGGAACAGCGCCACGTCGGTCACCGACAGCGCGCCCAATGTCTCGCCGTGATAGCCGTTCTCCAGCGCGATGAAGCGGCATTTCTCCGGTCGGCCGCCGTTGCGCCAGAAATGGAAGCTCATCTTCAGCGCGATCTCGGTGGCCGAGGCGCCGTCCGAGGCGTAGAAGCAATGCCCCAGCCGACCGCCGGTGAGCGCGGCGAGGCGCTCGGACAATTCCACCACCGGCGCATGGGTGAAGCCGGCCAGCATCAGGTGCTCGATCTGCGCGAGCTGCTCCGTGATGGCGGCGTTGATGCGTGCGTTGCAGTGGCCGAACAGGTTCACCCACCAGGAGCTGATCGCGTCCAGGTAGCGATTGCCGTCGAAGTCTTCCAGCCACACGCCCTGGCCGCGCCGGATCGGCACCAGCGGCACCGCCGGGTGCGTCTTCATCTGCGTGCAGGGATGCCAGACCGCCGCCAGGCTGCGGTGCATGAATTGGTCGTTTGCGCTCATGTTTGCGGAGAAGGTCGTGGCCGGATGCAGCCTGCTCGAACATCAGGGCTCGACGCAGGCGCGCGGACTGGATACGGATCGTCTGGCTGCAGTATGCCGCAAGCGCGTTGCACATCTGCGGCGCGTGACTGGGTGAGCCTGGTGAGCGAGAGCGGTTCTGGCGCTGCGTATATGACAGTAGGGTAGACTGTAGCGCTGCTTGCCATCATCCCGAACGCATGGCCCTTGCCGTTCTCTACAGCCGCGCCCTGGCCGGCATCGACGCCCCGCTGGTCACCGTCGAGGTGCATCTGGGCAACGGCCTGCCCAGCTTCACCGTGGTCGGCCTGCCGGAAGCCGAGGTGCGCGAGGCGCGCGATCGCGTGCGTGCGGCCCTGCAGAACGCCGGCTTCGATTTTCCCGCACGCCGCATCATCGTCAACCTGGCGCCGGCCGACCTGCCCAAGGAAGGCGGATGCTTCGATCTGCCCATCGCGCTGGGCATCCTCGCTGCCTCCGGGCAGATCCCGCAGCAATCGCTCGAGCGCTACGAGTTTGCCGGCGAGCTGGCACTGACGGGGCAGCTGCGCGCCATTCGCGGCGCCCTGGCGATGGCGACACAGGCGCAGCGCTGCGGCCGCGCCTTCATCCTGCCGAACGCGAGCGCAGCCGAAGCTGCGCTGGTGCGCGATGCCGTGGTGTACGCGGCCGACTCGCTGCTGGCGGTATGCGCACATCTGTGCGAGCGCGATGCGCTGGCACGTTGTGAAAGCACGCATGCACCCAATGCCAATGGCTATCCGGATATGCTGGACGTCAAGGGGCAGATGCTGGCGCGACGCGCGCTGGAGGTGGCCGCCGCCGGCGCACACAGTCTGCTGATGTCCGGACCGCCTGGAACCGGCAAGACCATGCTGGCCGAACGCCTGCCCGGCCTTCTGCCGCCCATGACCTACGATGAGGCGCTGGAAACCGCAGCGGTCCAGTCGCTCACCTCGGGCGGTTTCCGCCTGCGCGACTGGCAGCGGCGGCCGTTCCGCGCGCCGCATCACACCGCCTCGGCGGTGGCGCTGGTGGGCGGCGGCGGCAATCCGCGCCCGGGCGAGATCTCCCTGGCGCTGCACGGCGTGCTGTTCCTCGACGAGTTGCCGGAGTTCGACCGCAACGTGCTCGAAGTCCTGCGCGAGCCGCTCGAGTCGGGACGCATCACCATCTCGCGCGCGGCGCGCCAGGCGGAGTTTCCCGCCCGCTTCCAGCTGGTGGCGGCAATGAATCCATGCCCCTGCGGCTACCTCGGCCATCCCTCCGGCCGCTGTCGCTGTACGCCCGATCAGGTGATGCGTTACCGGCGCAGGATCTCCGGCCCGCTGCTCGACCGCATCGATCTGCATATCGAAGTGCCAGCCTTGCCGCCGGCGGAGATCGCGCAGCAGGCCGGCGGCGAAGACAGTCACGCCATCCGCCCCCGTGTGCTGCGCGCTCGCACGGCCCAGCTCGCGCGTCAGGGCTGCCTCAACGCGCACGCGAGCGTGCAGCAGCTCGACGAGCATGCATCCCTCGATCGGCAGGCGGTGCAGCAGCTGCGGCAGGCGGTGGCCAGGCTGGGCTGGTCGGCACGTGCCTATCATCGCGTGCTGAAGGTGGCGCGCACGATTGCAGACCTGGCCGATGCGCACGACATCGGCTGCGATCACGTGCGCGAGGCGATCCAGTACCGGCGCCTGGCGCTGCCGGAGTAGGGCAAGGCGCGCAGACCGGCATCCAGGGAGTGGCCATGGTGAGGTGTCATTCTGATGACCGAGCGGCCGGCGCGCGCATGCAGGCCGGTTTCTTGCTGGCGTTGCGGCAGCGACCGATACCCGCTACCATGTGGGCTATTGCGCCGATTTGATCGCAGCTTGCGGGCGCGTAACAAATTTCGCTAAAGCGCGGGGAGCAAAGAAACCCGTCCGCGCTATCGCGTCCGGGTTTTTTTATTCGTTCTCGACCTATGCCGTCCGACCGCATCCATCTGCTGCACCAGGCGCTCGCCGAGCGCATCCTGATCCTCGACGGTGCGATGGGTACGATGATCCAGGGCCACAAGCTCGAAACCCATCACTATCACGGCGATCTGTTCCACGATCACGCGTGCGACCAGAAGGGCAACAACGACCTGCTGACGCTCACGCAGCCGGCCATCATCAGCCGGATCCATGCGGACTATCTGGACGCCGGCGCCGATATCCTGGAGACCAACACCTTCAATTCGACGCGCATCGCCATGGCCGACTACGCCATGGAGGCACGCGTGCGGGAGCTGAACTTCGAAGGTGCACGCATCGCGCGCGAAGCCGCGGATGCCTGCAGCGCACGCACGCCGGACCGGCCGCGCTTCGTCGCCGGGGTGCTGGGGCCGACCAACCGCACCGCCTCCATCTCGCCGGACGTGAACGATCCGGGCGCGCGCAACGTGTCCTTCGACGAGCTGGTCGATGCCTACGTGGAAGCGGTGGACGGTCTGGTGCAGGGTGGTGCCGACCTGCTGCTGATCGAGACGGTGTTCGACACGCTCAACGCCAAGGCGGCGATCTTCGCCATCGAGGACTATTTCGAGCGCCATCAGGCGTGGCTGCCGGTGATGATCTCGGGAACCATCACCGACCGTTCCGGCCGCACGCTGTCGGGCCAGACCGTGGGTGCCTTCTGGAATTCGATGGCACACGCCCGGCCGATCGCGATCGGCCTGAACTGCGCGCTGGGTGCCAAGGATCTGCGCCCGCACATCGAGGAGCTGGCGCGCATCGCCAATACCTATACGTCGCTGCACCCCAACGCCGGCCTGCCCAACGAGATGGGCGAGTACGACGAGTCGCCGCAGTACATGGCCGGCATCCTGCGCGAGTTCGCGCAGGAAGGCTTCCTGAACATCGTCGGCGGCTGCTGCGGCACCACGCCGGCGCACATCCGCGCCATCGCGCAGGCCGTGGCCGATCTCGCCCCGCGCGCGCTGCCCGCGATCGAACGCAAGCTGCGCCTGTCGGGCCTGGAGCCGCTGGAGATCGGTGACGATTCGCTATTCGTGAACGTGGGCGAGCGCACCAACGTCACCGGCTCGAAGGCATTCGCGCGCCTGATCCTGGCGGGCAACTACACCGAGGCGTTGAGCGTGGCGCGCCAGCAGGTCGAGAACGGTGCGCAGATGGTGGACGTGAACATGGACGAGGCCATGCTCGATTCCAAGGCCGCCATGA
>JAHCKU010000333.1 GCA_026125625.1 Burkholderiales bacterium
ACGCGCTTGAAGCCGCGCAATGCGGATGCAGCCAACTCCCCCAGGGTCGCCACCGGTACCAGCGCCACAAACACGACGAGAATGCCGGTTCGCAGGCTTTCTCGGCCGGCCATGGCCAGCGCGATCGCCGCGAACACCGGCGCTATCAGCAGCGAGGACCGCAACGAAGCGCGCCAGGCGTAGTGCCAAGCGCCTGCGGCAAGTTCCGGCTCCTGTCGACCCGCGTAGCCTGCGATGAATCTGACGAGGGCCGTGTCGAATCCCAGCTTGCCGAGGATCAGCCCAACACTTAGCCAAGACATCATGTAGCTCAGGCTGCCAAATTCGGCAATCTCGAGCCTTCTCGCAAAGATCAGTTGCAGGCCGAAAGCTAGCACCTGCCCCAGTGCTGTACATATGAATGCCACCGCGGACCCACGCAACAGGAAGCCAGACGGGGAGTCGCCACTCCCGAACGGCAATCGCCCCCGGAGCCGCGTAAGGCTGCGAAGCAGATTCTCAAACACGGGTTACACCTACGGCCGCGGACCTGGCCGGGCATTGACCCTAAGCAACCCCAGCACAAATCCGAGGATCATTCCCGCTGATGTACCCAGCGCGACGTATAGCAGCAACCGCGGCCTGATCGGCCTATCCAGGTCAGCCGGCAATGCGGGATCCACGACCTTGAGGGCGAACTCCTGTCGCACTTCCGCCAACATGCGTTCACTCACCTGCGACTGCATGACCTGGGCAATCGCGGTCCGCAGTTCAATGACCTGTGCGTCCTCCAGCGCCCGGTTCAAGAAATCGAGATTGCGGTTGATTTCCTCGAGCCGACGGGCGCGGAGCGTGCGGTTCAGACGACTTATGGTGTCGTTCGCCCAGGCAGCCGCCTTCTCACGGTCACGCCATTCAATGCGGACGACGATCAAATCGTGGTTCTTGTCATCGAAGACCTGCCTTATCGACTGGTCCCACAGTCGCCAGGCTTCATCGCGGGTTGGGGCGCCATGCCCACCCTTGCGACGCCACTGACTCCTGGATGCATCCCAGCGGCTCTCGAATAGCACAGGCATCAAGTTCAGGTCATTGATCATCTCCAGCGCAAACTGCCTGGATTCCAGCACCGCCACGGCTTCTTTCCTGTTCTCGCCCGAAGGAAGTGCAATTCCGGCCAGCGCTGCCAGCCCGCCAAACTGGCCGGCAATTCGCCCGAGCCCCCCGCCCTCCCGCGCGTCGGTCGCGGGCATCGTTGTGACCTCCGCCCTGTAGACGGGCGTCATCAGCATTGAAACAACGACGGCACACATGATCCCGAGCAATGCGCCGCCTAGCACATAGCCCCGGACTTTCCACACGACGCGCGCCAGATCTTCCAGCGACATCGCAGCCATCTCGCTCCGTTCGGCTTGAGCCACCATCACCCCGATACTGTCAATGTCTAGAAGGAGTTAATTGCAGCTACAGAGATCGCCACGTTGTAGAGAATCTGCGTCACCGCCTGCCACAGCGGCAACATCGGCAGGCGTTCCGTATCGAGCGGCACGACCACAGTGTCGCCCGCCTCCATCTTGATGCTCGTCCCGCGGCTGAACCAGCGACTCGAGGCGCGGGCGACCACGCTGCCATCCGCGCGCACCACATAGATCTGCCTGTCATCGGCCTTGCGCGTGACACCGCCCGAAAGATTGATGTAGTCGTCACGCGAGAGGCCAGCGCGGTAGAAATGCGAAGTGGAATTCTGCACCTCGCCGAGCACGGTCACTTCCTGGCGCTGCTTCGGAATGATCAATCGGTCACCACCACGCAACGCAATATCAGTGTCGGCACCGGGCGCCGCCGCGAGTGCCGCGGGCAGGTCGATCACGAGCCGACCGACAGACTTGGCGGATCGCAACTGCGTGAGCAGCGACTGTCCGACGGACAGCGCGGTACTGGCGCCCGCCTGGTTGGCATTGGCGCTCCTGAGCGCCGCCGTCGCAAGATCGGTCTGCAACCGGTCAGCGAGCCGGTCCATCTGTTCCTGCTCACGCTCGCGCAGCCCTTCGCGCGTGAACACCGCGGCGCGCGGCGATGCAAGCGCCGTCAGGCCGCCCGCGCGCTCGAGCACCGAACGCAGCGATTCGCCGCGGCGGATCGGGTACTCGCCGGGGAAGCGGACTTCACCTTCGATCCTGACGACTTCCTGCTCGCGCCATTCGGGCGTTTCCTTGATGAGGAGCACGTCGAAAGACTGCAGGGGCAGATCGGCCGCCGGATCGCCGGCCAGTGCCGCCGTAAGATCGATCTCGATTGTCTCGGTCTGTCGTTCGGCACCGACGACCCGGAATCGCGTCAGTTCGGCGCTCGAGGTGAATGCCGCATCGTTGAGCCCACCGCCTGCCCGCACGAGATCGGAAATGCGCATGTTGGGCTCGAGCGGATACTCGCCCTTCACCTTCACGGCGCCTTCGACTGTCACGGATTCCGTCGGTTGGGCGGCGCTGGCCTGGAGCTTGAGGTCGCGCAACAGCGGTTCCACGACCGCTTGTCGGCCGGAATCGAGGTCGAACACCGTCAGCTGATCGCGTGCCATCAGCGGAACATCTGCCTGCGATCCTGGCGCGCGCAGCGCAGCCGCCAGGTCCGCCGACAGCACCGCAATGCGCTGGCCCGGTGGCAGCTCGCGGCGGATCAGCACATAGTGCGCGTCGGCGTTGGGCCTCAGGTCATCGAGCGAGCGGATCGCGTCAGACAGGCGCATGCCCTCGTGCCAGGCGACGGCACCGGGCTGGTACAGATGCCCGGAGATCGTCACGCCTGAATCGAGCGTGGGCCGCAGTCGCGCCACACGCAGGATGTCGCCGTTCCCGACCAGCTGCCCCCGGCCCTGGCCGGACGACAGGTCGACATCGACGACGACGCGACGCTGCTGTCCGTCGATGTGCGACAGGTAGGCCGAACGCGGATCGCCCTCGGGCGTGAGGCCGCCCGCTAGCTCGATCACATCGCCGGCACGCGCCCCCGCTTCGAGTTCGTAGATCGCGGGACGCTGCACCTCGCCGTCGACCGACACGGTCGGCCCCACCGGCGGAATGAAGATGACGTCGCCCGGCAGCAGCTTCGCGTCGTCGCGCGTGTCGCCGCGAATGAGGAGGTCGTAGAGATCGAGGCGACGCACGATCGCGCCCTGGCGTTTCAGTTGCACGTTGCGCAGCGAGCCAATCGGCTTGACGCCGCCGGCGGCGTAGATCGCCGAGGTGATGGTCGCAAGCCCACTCACAGTGTAGGTGCCGGGCCGGTTCGCTTCGCCGAGCACGAACACGCGCACTGACCGGATGTCACCCATCGAGACGCTCGCGCGCACGCCGATCATCTGGCTCGAGACGCGCTGTTCGATCCCGGCCTGCACCGCGCTGAATCGCTGCCCGGCCACGCTGATCGGGCCAAGCTCCGGAAAATTGAGGCGGCCGTCGCGGCCCACCGTCAGGCGCAGGGTCCGGTTCTGGTTGCCATAGAGGATGACTTCGAGCTCATCGCCCGGCCCGACCACATAGTCCGCCGGCACGGGCACGTCGGTGACGGGCGCAAAGGTCGAAGGCGAATCCTTGAAGAGATCGTAGCCGAACGGCTTGAGGCCCGGGATGCCCGACTTGGCGAGCGGCAGGCGCCTCACCTGGACGATGAGTCCATCGAACCCGGGCTCCGCGGCGAGACGCAGCGCCGCCTGCTCTTCGCTGAGCCCTGCGAGCGGCATCGGCGCAAAACCCGGCATCTGCAGGATGCCGTCTACACTGAGGCGGTAGGGGTTCTTCTCCTTGATGCGCCCGATCACCGCGGTGAGCTTCTCCTTGCGGCCCGGTTCCCAGTCCTTCATCGGGTCGATGACGATGGGAGGCTGGCCTTCCACGGGCGAAGCCAAGGCCTTGGGTTCGGGAAAACCGAGGGTGATGACGAGGGTGTCGTCCGCACGCAGTGCCGATGCACGCCGCAGCCGGTCCTCGAGCTCGGCGTCCGAAGGCTGCTGGCTCTCCGGGCGCGCCCCGATCTGGGCCTGCGACTTCTCCTTGTCCTTCGTGCCCGATGTCGACTCGGCGCCAATCCCCAGTTG
>JAHCKU010000334.1 GCA_026125625.1 Burkholderiales bacterium
AAACCCGGATCGTTGCGGCCGATGAACAGCGCCGCCAGGGTCCCGCCCGCCATGGCCATGACCGAATTGACCGCCACCAGGCCGCTGATCTGGTCCAGCGCCTGGGCCGACATGACGTTGAAACCGAACCAGCCTATGGTCAGCACCCATGCGCCCAGCGCCAGGAACGGAATGCTCGAGGGCGGATGCGCCGCGATCCCGCCGTCATTGCCGTAGCGCCCGCGCCTTGCGCCCAGCAGAATCACCGCCACCAGTGCAACCCAGCCGCCCATGGCATGCACCACCACCGATCCGGCGAAATCGTGGAACGGGTGGCCGAAGCCCTCGGTCAGCCATTCCTGGATGCCATGGTGCCCGTTCCAGACGATGCCCTCGAAGAACGGATAGACGAAGCCGACCAGGGCAAACGTGGCCGCCAGTTGCGGATGGAAGCGCGCGCGCTCCGCGATGCCGCCGGAGACGATGGCCGGAATGGCGGCAGCGAAGGCCAGCAGAAAGAAGAAGCGGGTCAGCTCGTAGCCGTTCTTCGCGGAAAGCGCCTCGGCGCCGGTGATGAAGCTGGTGCCGTAGGCAATGCCATAGCCGATGAAGAAGTAGGCAATGGTGGAAACCGAGAAGTCGGCCAGAATCTTGACCAGGGCATTGACCTGATTCTTGGTACGGACCGTGCCCAGTTCCAGGAATGCGAATCCGGCGTGCATGGCCAATACCATGATCGCGCCGAGCAATACGAATAGAACGTCACCGCCAGGGCTGCTCACCGTCTCCCCTCATTTTTGTTGGAATCGAACTGGGGTGCGGACTCAAGCAAACTCTGAACCATGACTTCATATTTCTTTTAATTCATTGCATTGAGTAATATTCCAGGCGTTTCAGGCCGTTCATCTGGTCCAATGTAGTGCAAATACTCAAAGATGCGCACTTATTTGGTGCGCACCGGTCCGGCTTCCCGGAGTCGGCCGTTTGGAATGGAATTCGCTTTGCCGTTCTCGACCTCCCTTTCCCACCCCATGTCGCTCACCGCCTCGCACATCCGCGTCGTCGTTCCCCAGCCGCAAGCCGATCGCCGGCTCACGCTCAAGGAAGTGCTGGCCGACCTGCTGCAGGATGGACTGATCGATCAGGGCACGGTGGATTCCCTGCTCGCCGCCCAGCATCTGCGCCGTGGTGACGTGCATCCGCTGGTGCTGGTGGCAGAGCAGAAGCTCAAGGATCCGCGCCACAGCCGCAAGCTGCTGACGCTGGAGATGCTGACCGAATGGCTGGCCGGCAAGGTCGGCCTGCCCTATTTGCACATCGACCCGTTCAAGATCGACTTCGCCGCAGTCACCAAGGTGATGTCGAACGCGTACGCGACCCGCTTCCGCATCCTGCCGGTGGAAGTCACTGCGCGCGAGGCGGTGATCGCCACCTGCGAGCCGTACGTACGCGAATGGGAGAGCGAGCTCGCGCAGATCCTGCGGCTGAAGATCAGGCGCGTGCTGGCCAATCCGCAGGACATCGCCAGCTATCAGGCGGAGTTCTACAATCTGGCGCGCTCGGTACGCAACGCCTCGGCGCAGAGCGGACCCGGCCTGAGCGAGATCGCGAACTTCGAGCAGCTGGTCGAGCTGGGCCGCAACGGCAAGCTGGATGCCAACGATCAGCACATCGTCCACATCGTGGACTGGCTGCTCCAGTATGCATTTCAGCAGCGCGCGAGCGACATCCACATGGAGCCGCGCCGCGAGTCGGGCAACGTGCGCTTCCGCATAGACGGCGTGCTGCATCAGGTGTATCAGATCCCCACGCCGGTGATGGCGGCGATGACCAGCCGCATCAAGATCCTCGGCCGCATGGACGTGGTCGAGAAGCGCCGCCCGCAGGACGGGCGCATCAAGACGCGCACACCGGACGGAGACGAGGTCGAGCTGCGCCTGTCCACTATGCCCACCGCCTTCGGCGAGAAGCTGGTGATGCGCATCTTCAATCCGGACGTCCTGGTCAAGGACTTCAAGGAACTCGGCTTCTCGGAAGAGGACGAATCACGCTGGAAGGCACTGGCGTCGCGGCCCCACGGCATCATCCTGGTGACCGGCCCGACCGGATCCGGGAAGACCACCACCTTGTATTCGACCCTGAAACAGCTCGCCAGTCCCGACGTCAACGTGTGCACGGTCGAGGATCCGATCGAGATGGTCGAGCCGCTGTTCAACCAGATGCAGGTGCAAAGTGCCATCGGCCTGGATTTCGCCGCCGGCGTGCGCACGCTCATGCGCCAGGATCCCGACGTGATCATGGTCGGCGAGATCCGCGATCACGAGACCGCGCAGATGGCGATCCAGGCTGCACTCACCGGTCACCTGGTCCTGTCCACCCTGCACACCAACGACGCACCCTCGGCCATCACGCGCCTGCTCGACATCGGCGTGGAGCCCTATCTCCTGCACTCGACCATCCTCGGCGTGCTGGCACAGCGTCTGGTGCGCACGCTTTGCCCGCATTGCCGCGAGGAAATCCCGGCCGAGGACGGAATGTGGCAGTCGCTCACCGCGCCGTGGCGCATTCCCATGCCGCCGTCCATCCATCGCGGGCAGGGGTGTCTCGAGTGCCGCATGACCGGCTACATGGGCCGGCTCGGCATCTACGAGCTGATGACGATGACGCCGGCCCTGCGCCGCCTCATCCAGGCGGACACCGACCTGAGCGCGGTGCGCCAGCAGGCCTTGCGTGAGGGGATGAAGCCGTTGCGCACCAGCGGTGCGCTGAAGGTGGCACGCGGACAGACCAGTGCCGAAGAAGTGCTGAAGGTCGCCCCGCCGATCCTTCCCGACCGCCACGCGGCGTAAGCGCACACCGCCAGCCATGCACGACATGCCCAACGGCGCAGACGAGCCGCCGACCCCTTCGCAATCGCCGCCCAACGTGACGTCACGCACGTGGAGCGACGTCGTGGAGGCCATTCCCCTGCCCGCGGCAATCGCCGACGGCGAATACCGCTACGTCGCCGTCAATGCGCCGTTCTGCGCGCTGCTTTCACGTGAACGCACTGCGCTCGAAGGCCAGATCGATACTCACGCGCTGGGCAACGACCTGGCCAAGCGCCTGCGGCGTGCGGTGCTGCAGGCTTTGGCCGACGGCCAGGGTGAGCTGGAGCTGTCGGCCGATGACTCGATCGATGCGCGGTCGCTGATGGTCAAGGCCAGGCCGCTGAACGAGCCGCAGCCGACGGTGATGATCGTGGTGATGGACCACAGCGCGCAAAAGCGCACGGAAGAGCAGCTTCGCCTCACCGCCGAACGTTTCCATACGCTGGCCGCGCTATCCCAGGACTGGTACTGGGAGCAGGATGAGAATCTGCGCTTCTGCTATTTCTCCTCCGAAGCTCAGCACAAGGCACAGATTCCGATAGTCAGTGCGCTCGGCTGCACGCGTTTCGAGCTCGACCATGAATGGCCGTCGGAACAGGCGCGCGAAGCCCACGCGCGCACGCTCGCCGAGCGGCACCCATTTCGCAATCTGGCATTGACCGAACGACGCAGCGGACGTTTGGTCCTGCTCAGCGGGGAACCGGTGTTCGACCATCGGGGTGTCTTCCGCGGCTATCGCGGCGTGGGGCGGGATGTCAGCGCGCTGCAACGCGCGCAGGAGCAGGTGCTGCAACTGCGTGACCTGTATGCGGTCATGATGCAGGCCAACCTGGCGGTGAGCCGCAGCACCTCGGCCGAGGAGCTGTTCTCCGCGGTATGCACCATTGCCGTTCAGCACGGCCACTTCGCCCATGCGCGCGTTGCCGAGATCGATCCGTACAGCGGCGCGGTGCATACCGTCGCCAGCATGGGCGAGCCCGACGTGCCCGCCGAGCTGCTGCAATTGTCGCTCGATCCACGCCTGCCCGAAGGCCGTACGCCCGCGGCGCACGCCCTGCGTGCCGGAGGCCACTACGTCTGCGACGACGTGCTGCGCGAAGCAGGCAGCGTCACCAGCAGCGTGCAGCTTGCGCGCACGGGTCTGCGGGCCTATGCCGTGCTGCCGATGCAGCGACAAGGCAAGATCAGCGGTCTGCTGCAGGTGTTCGCCCAACGCACCG
>JAHCKU010000335.1 GCA_026125625.1 Burkholderiales bacterium
GGTCGGCCGTTGCCGGCAGCGATTTCGACCGTCAGGGTTCCAGCGACCGGCGCCGCGGCCAGTGCGGACCACAGATGGGTCTGCTCGCCGGAGCACAGACGGCGATTGGTCTGTGCCCGCACCAGCAGCCTGGCCGTCGCGTCACGGGCCTTGGCAAAGAGTTGATAGATGTCGGACTCACGGTCGGCAACCATCACCCAGCGCGTTTGTGGGCACGCTTGCTGCGCCGCCTCGATGCGTTCGAAGCTCTTGAGCCATTTGCCGCTTTCCTTGTCTTCGATCGGCCGCTTCTTGCGCGTGCGCTTCCTGCCGTGCTCGGCCGGGTCACGCTGCCAATGCTGCACATCGATCAGTCCGAGCGGTACGCCGGCGGGCGTAAATACCAGCGTCTCATGCAACCACAAACCGACGGGTCCGTTGACCGTCGTGCCGATCAGTCCCAGCCCTTCGGTGGCCGGATGCGCGGAGTAATTCAGCGCCGAACTGTCGGCCACCGCCAGCACCAGCGGCTCTTGCGCCGCGCGTGCCTGAGTGGCCTCATAGTGCGGAGCAAGCAGGGTGTCCATACTCACCTTCTTATGCTGAAACAGACGATAGGCGCCCCTGAGCTCGGCCAGCTTGCCTTCGCACGCCTGCGGCAGGCTGGCCGTCGGACGGGCGTGAAAGCGGCGGGCCAGGGCCAGTGTACGCCGCTGCAGGCGCGCGTCCAAGGCAAGGCCGGTAAATTCAGTCTCGGCCCAATCGATCTGCGCTCTCGCCGGCGGCCCGGCACGCGGAAAGCGGCTCGGTTCGAGGAGATGGAGAAACACCCGCTTCGTCGCCCGCTCGGCCGCATGCGTGCTGTCCTGCCGGCCACGACCACTCGTCTGCCCGATCTCGTGCCAGTTGGCGGCGCGGTAACTCGTGCCCCGACGGGGCGGAGCAACGAAGGTTTCGAGCGCCCAGAGGGCGATACCGTAGCGCTTCGGCCAGTCACGCCTCAGGCGTCGAGCCGCCAAGGCGAGCACGTGTGACGCCAAATTGGGGACGCGAACCCCGGGCGAAATCAGAAAGCGCGAATTGCACGCGATGTGCTGGAGTTGCTCGCGACGCTCGTCATCGCTCCAGCCCAGCCAAGCCTCCCGGTCTGCCAAACGGCGGGCGGCCGCCGAGAAGGCCAGACCCCCGAGCCAGCCGAAATGCTCGCTGCGAATCAGGTAGCGCAACTGCGCACCGCACAGTGGGCCACTACCCAGTTCGTGGTGGGCTTCCATGAGGCCATTCCATACCGGCGATAGCGTAGCGTCGCCGGTCACATCGACCAGATCAACCTGACCCAGTTCGGCCAGACGACAGGCGACAGCGCAGGTTTCCACCCATGCTGCCGCTCGCCGCGCCGGGATGCTTCGCTGCGGCGCCGGCAGCAGAAGTTCCCCTTGCGCTGCCATTTTCGCCAACACCTTCCGACACGCCATCTCACGCAAGCGCCCCAAGGCATCGCGAAAATCGAACGCCTCGCAGACGACTTGCGACAACTGTGTTCGAGTCATATCGATACGTGCGGCCATCTCCCGAACGTATTCCAGCGCATCACCTTCCCACAGCCGCTTCGCCAGATCCATAGGCGAAACCATAACGAAAAACCGCTACGGTGTCCAGCGGAGATCTGGCGAAGGGTAAGGCTCAGGGACATCGTCCCCCAACTGCAGATTTCCGGATCTCGAAGGAAACACGGATGGCACCTTAGACCAGCGCAAAGGTCATTCTGGCTCCGGTTTCCGGATGTGGGAATTCCTGCTGGGTGAGTTCGTCGAGGAGGGCGGCGATGGCACGGTCATGGACTGGACTGGCCATGCGGTGAATCTTGACGCTCAGCGTGTGGTCGGCGGCGTTGGGTTGGATATCGGCGGCAGAAACGAACAACTCGCGGATGAGCGCGCGCGCATCGTCCTCGTTCTTCAAGTGGCGGCGTAATAGCGTCACCATCGCGGTCTCGGCCCGGTAGGCGACCATCTTTATGGTATCGCAGAGTATCTTGTTCAGCGGCGGCAGTTGGCTCGGCCGGTCGGCCTCGGGCAGGCTGTCGAGGGTCACTTTTCGGGAGGTTTCCTTGCGCATTGAGAGAAGTCGCGTGAGTTCCTCCTGAACGGCTTGCAGCGATTCAACCGACTCGGCGTTTTTCTGGATTTCCCCGTCGTCGTTCAGCGCCGTCCTGGCGAGTTCGGACTGGAGCTTTCGTTCGCTCTGGCGGGTTTGCCTGACGGCTTTGTCGAGCTCCCGCCAGCGGGGATTGACGACCGTGCAAGTGCCTGGAAGAGATTCCGCTCCATACTCGACAAGTCCATCAATATCATAGTGTTCCATCATGTACGCGAAGTAGTTTTCCTGGCACCAACGGGCGAACATGCGGCCCGCCATGGTGGTGTTTGCGAGTTGCTTGGCGGTCGTGATCACCGCCGTTTGGTGTCCGCTCTGAGTCAGCCGACGGACTTCGCTGACGGCCAGGCTGTTGGCGTCTGCGCCGAGTCGGGTTTCGCGCATCGCCAGTTTCATCCGGGTGCTGCCGCCGGCCGGCAGACGGACTTCCTGCTCTTGAAACTCGTCTTCGGGCCACCGGTCCTTGACGTTCTTGCGGTAGGTCAGCGCTCCGATGCGTTGTTGCCAGAGTCTGCCGAGGAGACTCTGGGTCGCCCCTTCGCGATCGAAGACCACGACAAACCGGTGCAGCGTGGGGTCGGCGTTCAGTTCGGCCGGCGTCGGCTGCCCCGGGACGATGTCCAGCAGTTGGGGGACGATGTCCCTGAGCAGGGTCTCGCTCAGTCCGTCATTGAGCGGCTGCGACACGACAAAGAAGGGGCGACCCAGGGCATCGTTGACCCAGTAGTCGGTGGTGCCCCGCAGGCACAGGCGTTCACGCGAGACGTAGCGTCGTGACAGCTTGGCTTGCTCGCCGTGATAGACGCGAACATGCCCATCAACATAGAGGTAACCCGCTTCTTCGGGCTCGCTTTCCATCCAGTTCTTCGCCAGATCCCGCATCCAGGCCGCCGGGTCGCCCGTCTTCGCCAGCAGGGTGATCTTTTCCCGCAGGGTGCGGACCTCGGGTACCCGGTCCAGGCCGATGACTTTACCGAGCTCTCCGGGCGGGGTTTGGCGCAGATGTTCCGGCCGCTTGATTCGCCCCAGCGCCATGAAGCCGAGAAGGAGAAGGATGTGCAAGGCGCTGTAGAATCCCCGCGGTAGCTTGAGATAGCGACCCAGCCCGGTCAGCAAGCCGTTGGCGCACAAGGCCGGTAGCCCAGCCAACAGCCCTCCCATCGCCACATCCTGGCTCGCTTCGAAGCGCGTCGTCGCCCCGATCGCCAACCCCAGCGCCGCCTGAATCCGCTCGTCCGCGCGCGTGCAGGCGGTTCCCATCCCCGCCGCGGCTGCCGCATCTGCCCGGCTGCGCTCACTCTTGGTACTCGCCGGTTCCGACTCCACTCGCTCTTCCGACAGCGGCGCCAACTGCGGTACGGCTTGGCGACCGATCGCCTTGCGCAGCGTCGATTCCTTGACGCCCACCTGCCGCGCCACTTCAGACGGCCGCTTTCCCTCGCTTAACAACCGCGCGCATTCGGCACTCTTGTCCGGCGTCATGATCCGCGGCTTGCTCGGCGCCGCCGGCCGAAAGAAAGACGATGGCCCCGCTTTGCGGCTTTGCCCCACCCAGTTCATCAACGTCCGGTGCGGGATGTTCAGCGGCGCCCTTTCCAATTCCGCCGCCTTGACGTGCCCGTTTTCCATCAGGCTGGCCAGCGCGAATCTTCGGCTCGCTTCATCTCCTGCCGCGTGCGAAAAATAGTTGTCCCCGCCAACAAAGTAGGTCACCTGGCCATCCTTCTCCAGAATCGCCAATCCCTTCCCAACCTTCTGCGCTCCATCAGGAAAACCCGGAAGCCACGACTGTCTCAACACCTTCGCACTCCTTCGCAACGTGAGGTGCCAAATTATGCCAGGAGCAACCTCTCGCCTGGTCAAATAACGTGCCACATCGAATTCCTGAACTCTGCCTCAATACCCCGCCGAGATCCGGAAATCTG
>JAHCKU010000336.1 GCA_026125625.1 Burkholderiales bacterium
AACTACGAGATGCTGCAGACCGCGCACGAGGCGGTCGGCCGCATCATGGCGCTGGCGCGCAGCCTGGGCGGCGTGATCTCCGGCGAGCACGGCATCGGCATCACCAAGCTCGACTATCTCGAGCCGCATGAGATCGAGTCGTTCGCCCGATACAAGCGCGAGGCCGATCCGCATGGACGCTTCAACGCCGGCAAGCTGCTGGCCGGCGCCAATCTCGAGCGTGCCTACACGCCCAGCTTCAGCCTGCTGGAGCAGGAGAGCCTGATCCTCGAGCACAGCGACATCGGCGCCATCTCCGACTCCATCAAGGACTGTCTGCGCTGCGGCAAGTGCAAGCCGGTATGCAGCACGCACGTGCCGCGTGCCAATCTCCTGTACAGCCCGCGCAACAAGATCCTGGCCACCTCGCTGCTGATCGAGGCCTTCCTGTACGAGGAGCAGACCCGGCGCGGCATCTCCATCCGTCATTTCGACGAATTCGGTGATGTCGCCGACCACTGCACCGTGTGCCACAAGTGCGAGAGCCCCTGTCCGGTGGACATCGATTTCGGCGACGTGTCCATGGCCATGCGCAACATGCTGCGCCGGACCGGCAGGAAGAAGTTCAGTCCCGGCGCTGCGGCGGCGATGCTGTTCCTGAACGCGACCGATCCGCGCACCATCAAGCTCACGCGCAAGCTGATGATCGACTGGGGCTACCGCATGCAGCGCGCCGGGCACCAGGTCGCCAGACGGCTGGGGCTGATCCAGGCGCAGGTGAAGGCGCCGCCGGCCACCCTCGGGCGGGCACCGCTCAAGGCACAGGTGATCCACTTCGTGAACAAGCCGATGCCCGGGGGATTGCCGAAGAAGACGGCGCGGGCGCTGCTCGACATCGAGGACCGCGCCATCGTGCCGGTCATCCGCGATCCGCAAGCGGTCACCGAAGAGTCGGATGCCGTGTTCTATTTTCCGGGCTGTGGATCGGAGCGGCTGTTCGGCCAGGTGGGCCTGGCCACCCAGGCCATGCTCTATCACCTCGGCGCCATCACCGTGCTGCCGCCGGGCTATCTATGCTGCGGCTATCCGCAGCGCGCCGCCGGCCAGGCCGAGAAGGGACAACAGATCAGCACCGACAACCGCGTGCTGTTCCATCGCGTGGCGAACACGCTGAACTACCTCGACATCAAGACGGTGATCGTGTCCTGCGGCACCTGTCACGATCAGCTGCAGCACTACGAGTTCGACAGGATCTTTCCCGGCTGCCGCCTGCTCGACATCCACGAGTACCTGATGGAGAAGGGTGTCAAGCTCGACGGCGTGAGCGGTGTACGCTACATGTATCACGACCCCTGCCATACGCCGATGAAGACGCATGCCCCGATCAAAGTGGTGAGCACGCTGATGGGCCAGCCGGTCGAGCGCAACGATCGCTGCTGCGGCGAGTCCGGGACGCTCGCCGTCGCGCGTCCCGACATTTCCACGCAGGTGCGCTTCCGCAAGCAGGAGGAGATGCAGGCAGGCGCGGCGCGCATCCGCGCCGGCGGTCATGCAGGCGAGATCGCGGTGCTCACCTCCTGTCCATCCTGTCTGCAGGGCCTGTCGCGCTATGACGATGACAGCGGTACGCGCGCCGACTACATCGTGGTGGAGATGGCCAGGCATCTGCTGGGTGAGGACTGGATGCGGGCATACGTCGACAGCGCCAACCGCGGCGGCATCGAGCGCGTGCTGCTATGACTGCCGCGAAACGAGATCAGGCATCTGCCCCGTGCGAGCTGTGCCGCGATACCGGCGGCGAGCCGCTGTGGCACGACGCGCAGTGTCGCGTGGTATGGGCGGGCCAGCCGGAATACGCCGGATTCTGCCGCGTGATCGCGCATGCGCACGTGAAGGAAATGACCGACCTGGCCACACACGATGCTGCGCGCATGATGCAGGTGGTGTTCGCGGTCGAGGCCGCGCTGCGCGATCTGCTGCAGCCGGACAAGATCAACCTCGCCAGCTTCGGCAACGTGGTGCCGCATCTGCACTGGCACGTCATTCCGCGCTTCGCGGACGATGCGCACTTCCCCAACCCGGTGTGGGGTGAGCAGTTGCGGCCGGGCAGCGCGCATGCCGTGCCGCCGGATTTCGTGCAGCGCATGCGTGCCGAGCTTGCCCAGCGGCTGGCGTAGCCTGCCAGAGTTTCTCTAATCAGCTTGCTCCGGTGCCGTATCGCGCACGCTCTTCTCCACGGCATGGCTGCGCGTGGGCGGAAACACTGCACTGAAGGTGCTGCCCTTGCCGACCTCGCTCTGTATTTCCAGATGCCCCTGGTGCCGGGACAGCACGTGCTTGACGATCGCCAGCCCCAGCCCGGTGCCACCGGTGCTGCGCGAGCGGCTGCGATCGATGCGATAGAAGCGCTCGGTCAGCCGCGGCAGATGCTGCGGCTCGATGCCGATCCCGCTGTCGCGCACGAAGAACACCGGGCAGCCGTCTTCGCGTACCGTCCAGCCGATCTCGATGGTGCCGCCCTCGGGTGTATAGCGCACCGCGTTGCTGACCAGATTGCCGAAGGCGCTACGCAGTTCGTCCACGCTGCCGAGCAGGCCATTGCGGTTGCTCGCGCTCACCTGGATGCGATGGCGGCCTCCGGACAGAGCCATACCATCGCGCTGCAGACCCTGGATCAGCTCGGCAACGTCGACTGCCTCCTCGTGCGGACGATTCTGCGTGCTCTCCAGCCGCGACAGGGTGAGCAGATCCTCCACCAGATGATGCATGCGCGCGGTCTGTTCGGCCATCAAGGTGATGGAGCGGCGCGTCATGTCCGGGTCGGGCTTGCGCATGTCGGCCAGGGTTTCCAGAAACCCGCTGAGCACGGTCAGAGGCGTGCGCAGCTCGTGCGAGACGTTGGCCACGAAATCGCGGCGCGTGGTTTCAAGGCGATCCCAGTGCGTGATGTCGCGCGACAGCAGCAGCTTGTCGCTGCCGCCGTAGGGCACCAGCTGGATCGATAGCACCACTTCGCCGTCGGAACGGCTGATGCGCAACGTGAGCGGCTCGTTGAAGCTGCCCTGCTCGAGATACTCGACGAACTGCGGGTTGCGGATGAGAGTGGTGATCTGCTGATACTGGTCGCGCCGGATGTCCAGCCCGAACAGGTTTTCCGCGCGCGGATTGCACCACTGGATGCGGCCGTGCTCGTCGAGAACGATCACGCCTTCGGGCAGCGCTGCGCCGGCGCGCTGAAAGCGGGCCAAGGTCGCCGACAGCCGGGTCTCGATCTGCGTCTTGCGGCGCATCAGGCGTGACAGGCCCGAGAAAATTTCCTCCCATGCACCGGAACCGTCCGGCAGGGATTGTGGCGAGGCGGCTTCCAGCCAGTTGTGGAGGCGGGACAGATTGCGCAGATGATGAAACAGCAGGGCGAGCAGCAAAGCGGCGTACGTACCCAGTGCGCTGGCGGCGCCGAGCACGGGCCACAGCATCACCGCGATCACGGAGATCAGCACCACCGTCACCAGCGGCCGTCCCCACAGCTCGTTCAAGCGATTCTCCCCGACGCGCCGCATCGGCAGCGGCAGCAACGCAAACGATTATCCCAAATCGCGGCGCCCGCTTCGGCCTCGACGGAACCGTCAGTTGCCGGACAGGCGGTAGCCGGAGCCGCGTACGGTCTGAATCAGGTGGTCCTGGCGCGTAGGCTCCAGCGCCTTGCGCAGGCGCCGTATGTGGACGTCCACGGTACGTTCTTCCACGAACACGTGATCGCCCCACACCTGATCCAGCAGCTGGGTGCGGGAATGCACGCGTTCGGGGTGCGTCATGAGGAAATGCAGCAAGCGGAACTCGGTCGGTCCGAGGTGGACCTGCTCGCCTTCGACGCTCACGCGATGCGTGGCCGGGTCGAGCCGCAGCGCGCCGATCTGCACCAGATCGTCGGTCATCTGCGGTGCCCGCCGCCGCAGCACGGCCTTGACGCGCGCAGTCAGCTCGCGCGGCGAGAACGGCTTGGTGATGTAGTCGTCGGCACCGGTATCCAGCCCGGTGAGCTTGTCCTGCTCCTCCGCTCGGGCGGTGAGCATGATGA
>JAHCKU010000337.1 GCA_026125625.1 Burkholderiales bacterium
CATCGTTCCTGAGGATGTGGGCGGTTGACGAGCCTGGCGAGCACTTTGTCGGGCGTGCGACTTGCTCGCGTGAGCGTATGGCTACCACCACACGCCGCTGGTCCGCACGCGTGATGCAGACGAGTGACGCGCTCGATCTCGAGAAGGGTGTGTTCACCAGGCGTAGTCCGCGCGCCATCGCGCGATCCCTGAAGCGCTCCGCCGAGCGCAGCAGGCGCCGCAAGAGCACGCCCTTCCGCTCGGCGATGTCGATGCTCAACTTCTATATCAACCGGGGCGGGGAGGGATTGTCGAGATCGCAGCGCCAAGTGCTGGAGCGTGCCAAGGCCGAACTGAGGAAGCTGTACGGCAGGGATCCTGCCGGCAGCGTCAGGAAACCCCATGCCAGAAAGACACATCGTGGAACGAGCGCGAATTCGTAAACGCGGCCGTTGACCATATGGCGCCCCTACCATGCCATCACCCTTGCTGCCGATTCGGGAGCGCTATTTGCGGCTCGCGTGCATGGGATTTCAGATCGTATTAGCAGCTGCGTTGCTCGCCGTTGCGCTGTATGCGCAATATCGCATTCCCTTCCACACGGTCGGTAAGCGCAAGGTCATCCTGACACGCACGGTGCTGGCCGTTGTCGGAGTGCTGCTCGGGATCGTGGCGGCGACGCTTGCGCCGGATCGTCAGACAGCGATGGTTGCATTTCTGCAGAGCTTCGGTGTGGTGCACGTCCCGGCTGCATTCATCCTCTTTCTCAAGCGTGCGCGGCGCGAAGGTCGTTCCTAAAAAAGCCAAGTGCTTCAACCCTAGCGTACTTCCAGGATCTCTCCCGCAGGTAGCGATTGGGCGGCCAGCTCGGACCTGGGCTTGTCCGCGGCCTTTCGATTGGGGAATGGCCCAACGTACACTTTCCAACGCAGTTGGGGTTGATCTGCTACCACGCTCGCCGTATAGCCCTTGCTCATCATCGCCATGCGATGTTGGTCTGCTACTTCCCTGGAATACGGGCCCAGCACCAGATAGAAGCCCGACACGCGCAGAACGCTGCGAAGATGAAAATGCACCGGCACTACGACCGAGAATGAATCCTCCTTCAGCGCTGCCGGCACCGGAAGCACTGCTGCCTGCGCCAGCTCGAGCGCTCGCTGATCGAGGATTTCGTGGCCGCTGGTTTGCGCGAGCGCGATCTGCTTGAGCTGGCCTCCCTTTTTAAAGTTGATGCGTACGTTCACTGTTCCTTCCAGTTCCTGCTCGTGGGCAGTCACCGGGTAGGCCTGTGCACCCAGCTTCTGGACAAAATAGCCAAGGCGGCGCTGGATCTGGAGGGCGAAGTGCTCCAGCTCGTCGGACCGCCGAAGTTTGAACTGCATCGGCAGTACGACCGAGAATGAGTGCTCTTTGAGCGCTTCCGGCACCGGAAGCATTGCCGCCTGTACCATCTCGATCGCTCGCTGATCGAGGATCTCGTGACCGCTGGTCTTCGCGATGACCACCTCTTTGATCTGACCTCCCTTTGTGAAATCAACTTTTACATCCGCCGTTCCTTCCAGATGCTGCGCGCGGGCAGCCACCGGGTATATCTCTTTGCCCAGCCTTTGGACCAACTGGCCGACCTGGCCCTGGAGCTGGAGGGCGAAGTGGTCCAGCTGCTCGGGCCGTGGGGCGGAATCGGCGGGGGACGAGGCGGGCGGTGTGACGGTGTGCGAGAGGCCCCCTTTTTTCGCGCGTTCGTGTGGGGCGGCGGTAGGCGCCGGGTCACCCTTCATGTCCGGCGTCTTCGTTGCCGTTTGGGAAGTGGCGCAGGCGCTGACCAGGAACGAAAGGAACAAGCCATATGCTGCCGTTCTCGTTGTACTTGTACTTGTCATGGCTGCTGTGGATTGAAAGTAGCGCACGCCATGATATCAGCATTCAAGGCGCGAGCGCCTTCGTCGCAGTGCTTCGCGGAAGGGTTGCTGCAGGCGGTGGGATGTTCGGGGGAGAGCGAGGCGGACCGGCTCCGCCCCGGCTGATTCACTGCAAGCGCGGATGGGTTCCGCGGATCAATACCGCGCGAGTCGACTCGACTCAGCGCACCGCGTCGTCTGCGGAATCAAGCAGGATCATGCTGTCGGTGATCACCGGTTTGCAGTCGGGATACCAAGCCATTTCCTCGAAAATGAATATAAAAAGACGTATTTTTTATTTAGAGAATGATCTGACTTGTGATCGACTATAGGCCTTGATCGGCATACACGCCGCGACGCATCACGGCTATAGAGGATCGAGTTGGCAACGCTTTACGGTACGGCGGCGGTTGCCGCCGGATCCGGCGCAGGGCAGAGCGCCGGGGAGCGCAAGACACTTCAGTCCGGCGCAACCCGGCGCGCACCAGGTATCGGACGGGGCGCGCTGCTTGCCATTTCCTGGCTGGTGCCGCTGCTGGTGGTGCTGATGTGGGAAGCGCTGGCGCGCACCGGTGCGTTGTCGCCGCAAGTGCTGCCCGCGCCCAGCCGCGTCGTGGCCAAGGCCATCGAGTTGATTCGTGACGGGCGACTGCTGAGCGACCTGGGCGTGAGTCTGCTGCGCGCGGCGGTCGGCTTCGTCATCGGCGGCGCCATCGGCTTTGCGCTGGGTACGGCCGTCGGCTTCTCGAGACTGGCCGAGGCGGTGTTCGATCGCAGTATCCAGATGGTGCGCGCCATTCCCTTTCTCGCCTTGCTGCCGCTGGTGATCGTGTGGTTCGGGGTGGACGAGGGCGGCAAGATCTCCCTGGTCTCGCTGGGCGTGATGTTCCCGATCTACATCAACACCGTGCTGGGCATCCGGCAGGTGGACCCCAAGCTGGGGGAGCTGGGTCGGGTCGCGGGCCTGGATGACTGGCAGCTCGTGCGTCGCATCGTCCTGCCTGGTGCGCTGCCCTCCATCCTGGCGGGCGTGCGCTATGCGCTGGCGGTGGCGTGGCTGGCGCTGGTGGTGGCGGAAACCATCGCCACCACGCGCGGCATCGGCTTTCTGGCCATGGACGCACGCGAGTTCCTGCAGACCGACGTGATCGTGCTGACCATCGTCATCTACGCAGCTATCGGCGTGCTCTCGGATGCTGTGGCGCGCGTGCTGGAGCGGCGCTGGCTGTCGTGGCATCCGAATTACGCGAGCGGGGGCCGCTGATGAGTGTCTACCGACCGAACGATACCGCCGCTGTAGTGGTGCAGGGCCTGCGTCGGGCTTACGGCGAACGCGTCGTCATGCGCGATCTGGACCTGCGTATCGCGCGCGGCGAGTTCGTGGCATTGCTGGGCGAGAGCGGTTGCGGCAAGACCACGCTGCTGCGCGCGCTGGCCGGGCTCGACGAGATCGATGCCGGGCGCATCGACGGCCCGGGCCAGCCCGCCATGGTGTTCCAGGAGCATCGTCTGTTGCCGTGGGACACGCTGTGGCGCAACGTGGCCCTGGGGTTGGACAACAAGACAGGACGACCGCTGGCGCAGGCCGCGTTGCGGGAAGTCGGTCTGGCCGGGCGGGAGGACGACTGGCCGCGCAATCTCTCCGGCGGTCAGGCGCAGCGCGTGGCCCTGGCACGCGCACTGGTGCGTGAGCCGCGCCTGCTGCTACTCGATGAACCCTTCGCCGCGCTGGATGCGCTCACGCGCATCCGCATGCACGGCCTGGTCAAGGAGCTGGTGGCGCGCCACCAGCCCGGCGTGCTGCTGGTCACGCATGACGTGGACGAGGCCATTGCACTGGCCAGCCGTATTCTGGTCATGCGCGGTGGCGCCATCGCCAGCAGCTATGCCGTGCCCGCCCGCGCCAACAGCCATCGGGCTTCGCCCGAAGCGGCCGCGCTGCGTGAAACGTTGCTCGCGGAGCTGGGCGTGCAGCCTGGTGTGAACGGCGAACGTACCGCAGTGTGAGGCGCGATTTTCTCCGGCTATCCCTGAAGGCCGCGCTGCTGGCCGCGAGCGCGGCTGCTGGCGGACTGTCCGCGCAGGCCTGCCGCTGATTGCCAGGCAGCGCGGCGAATTCGAGAAGAGGCTGGCGCGCGACGGCATC
>JAHCKU010000338.1 GCA_026125625.1 Burkholderiales bacterium
CTCACCATCGCGCGGAGACATGCAGATGCCGATGCTCGCGGTGATGTACAGCTCCTGCTCCAGCACATCGATCGGCTGTGCCAGCGACTCCAGAATGTGGCTGGCCCGACGAACCACGGTGTCACGGGTCTGCAGCTTCTCGAGCATCACCACGAATTCGTCGCCACCCCAGCGAGCGACGCTGTCCTCCTCGCGACAGTTGGTCTTGAGGCGGCGCGCGACTTCCTGCAACAACGCATCTCCGGCGGTATGACCGAACGCGTCGTTGACGCGCTTGAATCCATCCAGATCGATGAACATCAGCGCCACATGCTCGCCCGCCCGCCGTGCACGCGCCAGCGCCTGCGCCAGGCGGTCCTTCATCAGCACGCGATTGGGCAGGCCGGTGAGCGCGTCGTGGGTCGCCTGGTGCACCATATCCCGGCTCAGGGACAGGATCTGGGTGATATCGGAGAAGGCCAGCACCATGCCGTCGATCTGGCCATCGCCATCGCGGATCGGCGCACCGGACCAGCGGATCGCGCGTTCGCCATCGGCCCGCAGCAGGACGTAGCTGGACGGATGGATGCGCATCCCCTCCGTCAGGCATTCGTCCAACGGCGGCGGCACCGGCCGCTCCCCGGTTTCATCGTAGGTGCGTACCACCGTTGCCAGCGGCTGCCCATACGCCTCGCCATAGGTGAACCCGGTCAAGGACTCGGCCACCGGGTTGAGGTAGGCGACGCGCCCGGCGCGATCGGTGGTGATCACCGCATCGCCGATGGCATTGAGCGTGGCGGTGGCGAGATTGCGCTCGCGCCTGAGCTGCCCGACGATGGAGTCCAGCCTGCGCCAGCTCCACAGAGGATAGCTGACGGCGATCACGGCAAGTGCCGCAGCCGGGGGGAACCACAGATTGGCGAACCGCAGCAGCACCAGGCTGATCAGCATTACCGCCAGCAGGAGCAGTCCGTAGGCGATCAGGGCGGAGCGCGGACGGCAGTGCGGCAGCACGAAAACCGGAACCAGCGCCAGCGCAATGGTCAGCAGCGTGCGCTGCAGGGCGCCGAGCGGATGTATGGTGCTGTGCTGGGCCAGGGCGCCGAGAATGTTCGCGCTCAGCTCTACGCCGGACATCGGTGCTCCCAGACCGGAGACCGGCGTGACGAACGAGCTCCCCAGCCCCACCGCGGTGGTACCGACCAGCACCAGACGCCCTCGCAAATGCTCCAGCTGCGCAGGCTCGTCCTCCAGCACGCGGGCGAACGAGACATGCTGGAAGGCATCCTTGCTTCCGAAGAAAGGCACCAGGAAGCAATCCTCCCGTACCCATGCGCTCCTGGCGGAACCGTTCACGGACGGCGCGGACATGTTCGACGACGTCGGCACGTCCCCTCGAGCCAACCTCCACATCGCCTGGGCGAGAGACGGCCAGCGCGCAGTAGCGAGCCCCGCGCGCATGCAGCTGCGGCGAACGACTCCATCGGCCTCGAGCTCCACGTCGACGTGGCCCAGTGCTGCGGGAGCCAGGTTCGGCATCGGCAATGCCTCGATCAATCGCTCGCCATGACTGCTCTCGGGTGCCACCGGCAGCACCACCGCGCCGTGCGCCGCGATCGCACTTGCCAGGCGTGCATCGCCAGCCGGGTCGTTCAGGTCAGGCTCGCGAAACAGGATATCCATGCCGATCACCGCCGCACCGGCTTCGGTCAAACGCTCGATGAGCCGCGCGTGCAACGCACGCGCCCACGGCCAGCGTCCCAGCTCCGCAATGCTCTCGTCATCGATCTCCACGATCACGATCTCGCTGGGGGCGGCGTGGCGGGCGAGAGTCAGCTGCGCGTCGTAGAACAGATTGTCCCAGCGCTGCAGCACTTCGGAAGAAACCAGCAGCAGGGCGAGCGCCAGGAGAATGGCGGCCAATCCAAGCTGCTCGAAACGCAGCAGGCGACGTATCGAGGCAAGCACGTTCATAGGAGCAGTAACAGCAGCGGCAGTACGGGCAACACCCACCAGGGGAACGGACGAGGCACGTGCAGCGCCTGCGCCTGTGAGAACGTACCCGCGATACCATCGGCATCCACGGCCTGCACGCGCGCGAAGTAGTCACCGGCCGCCAGGCGCGGCAATGTCAGCTGCGTCCCGGTCACGCGCTGATCGGTGACGAGATCGGCGAAATCGGCATCGCGTGCAAGCTGTACCTGGTAGGCGGCGACTGGCTCCTCGGAGTGCCAGTCCAGTTGCACCTGCGTGCGTGTCACGCTCGGCGCCGCCAGCAGCGGTTGGCCGGGCGGAACGTGCAGGCGGCGCGGCGCGGAGAACTCGCCACTGCCGTCGCTGGCGGTGCTGGCTGCGACGCGCCAGGCGTATCGTCCCGGTGCCAGCCGCTGCTCGACGCGGGCCTCACTCCCGGCCAGCGCGTCGTGATCGAAAACCTCCACCTGGGAGGCATCGTCCCTGTTCAGCTGCACGCGGTAGCGCTCGCCGGCGCGCGCCTGCCAGCGCAGGATCAGCGGGAAGGTATCGACCACCGCCGCCTCCGGCGGATCGATCAGTGACGGCGGTGTCGGTGGCGGCGGAACTTCGATGCCCACCGCCGCCTGCTCGGGTCCTTCATAACCATCCTGTCCGATCGCCCGCACCCCCAGGAAATAGGCACCTGGCGATGGCCGCGGCAGTGCGATCTCCGCACCGTCCACCACACTGTCCTGCAGCGGATCGGCGAACGTCTCGTCCCGCGCCAGCTGCACGCGATGACGCACGCCGGTCTCGGCGCTTTCCCAGCTCAGGCGGATATCCTCGGGCGTCAGGCGTGGCGTGGACAGCACCGGGACACGCGGCACGCGGCGGAAGCTGCGCACCGGACCGAATGGACTATCGCCGTACTCGGGATGGTGGGCTGCGACGCGCCAGTAGTACATTCCCGCAGCAAGGCCGGAATCGAGAACCAGCGCCTCGGCAGTGATTCCCGTCTCGTCGATGACGAGGTCACCGAACTCGCCGTCGCGCGCCACCTGCACGCGATAGACAAGCGCAGCATCATCCGAGACCTGCCAGCGCAACGCGATCTCATCGCTGACGATCGCTTGCGCGTCGGTGGGTGCCTGCGGCAGAGGTGCTGCCGGAGTGGCATCGATGTCGAGCGTGTGCTGGACATGCATGCCCTCGAGACCAACATCGTCGATGCCGCGTACGCGCACGACATAGGAGCCGGACGGCAGCAGCGGCAGATGCACCTGCGGTTCGGGTTCGAGCAGCTCGAGGACGACCGACTCGAAAACATCGTCGCGCGCCAACTGCACACGGTACGCCTGGGCTCCCGCCAGTGGTGTCAGCTCGAGCACCACGGGAAGCCCGGTCACCGCCGCGGGCAGCTGTGACAGATCGGGCGAGGGGAGCAGGCGCGCCGGCGCGCTCGGCGCCTGGCCAGCCTGCATCAACGTGCCGAAGCCGGCCGGCACGACGACGCCAGTGGATGTCGCGTCCACCGCCACTTCCCCTTCCAGCACCTCGACGCGAGCGCGCTCGCCTTCGTCGCTGCTGACGCGATAGTCGGTGCCACGCACGGAGGTGACGCCCGCCGGCGTCTGAATCTCCATGCGCACGCCATGCGTCATGCGCGGGACGCGATTCTCGGTACGGCCACGAAGCAACTCCAACCGCGCTTCGCTCATGCCGTAAGCATAGACCTGCGAAGTGAGGACGCGTAATACGCTATCGGCCAGCAATGCCAGCCGGGTCCCGTCCTGGAATTGGAGCAGCGCGTATCCGTCCTGCGACGTGGTGATGGTTTCGCCGGCTTGCATTGCTGCATGAGGCTGCACGGAGCGGGCATTGCCTTGCGCGTCGGCCACCTGCACCTCGCCGCGCAACGCGATCAACTGGACTGTCGTGGCATCGCGGCGAGTCCACTCCAGCGGAATGCGCAACCGGGTGCCGGGCTGCAACCAGCGGGGCTCGCTCACCCCATTGAGTGCCTGCAACCGGGTTACCAAC
>JAHCKU010000339.1 GCA_026125625.1 Burkholderiales bacterium
GGCCCGCGCTCTTCCCCCCCTTTTCACGGTGGGGTGCCGCCGCCGGGGGCGGGGTGGTTAGTGCCGCTTCACCCCACACCACCCCGCTCCCTTCGGGAGCACCCCGCCTCGTGAGAGGCGGGGAAGAACAGCGGTACATCACAGCCGTCTTCCCCTCCTTTTCAAGGAGGGGTCGTACCCCTTCGGGGCATAAAGCCGAAGGCCAGGGGGTGGTCCTCGTCATTCAGAGTGCAGCGATCACCTCCCGGCGACGGCCTCCGAGGGCATGAGCGCCTGCGGCAGCAGGCCGCTATCGATCAGCCGCCGCACCATGCGCGGCAATCCGCGCTGCCGGCCGGTGTCGACCGACACGGTTACGGTCATGCCGGCGCGCAACGGCGGCTGCCCGGGCGGTTGCTGGACCTGGATACGCACCGGGATGCGCTGCACCACCTTGACCCAGTTACCGGTGGCGTTCTGCGGTGGAAGCACGGCGAACTCGGCTCCGGTGGCGGGGGCGATGGTCTCCACCAGTGCCGGCCACTTCACATCCGGGTAGGCGTCCGCCACCACCACCGCGCGCTGCCCTTCGCGCATATGGGTGAGCTGCGTCTCCTTGAAGTTGGCTTCCACCCACAGCGGGCCGCTTTCGATCAGGCTGAATACCGCCTTGCCGCGATCCACGTACTCGCCGATCTGCAGCTTCATGTTGCTGACCACGCCATCCACAGGCGCCTTGATCTGCGTGCGCGAGACATCCAGCATGGCTGCGTCGTATAGCGCCCGCGCCTCGACATGGCGTGGATGGCGCTCCGGCGTGAGTTGCGGATCACCGCCCAGGCTGGCGACCACCCGATTGGTCTGCTCCTGCAGGCTCTGGAGGCGACGCTGCGCCATGGTCAGGTTGTGCTTGGCTTCGTCGTATACGTCGGCGCGCGCCATGCCACGCGCCTTGAGCATCTCCTGGCGCTCGAGCTGGCGCGTGAGGAAGGCGATCTGCTCCTCGACCTCTGCCCGTTCCAGCAAGGTGGCGCGGTATTGCGCGCGCAACGAATCGACGTCGGTACGCACCACTTCCATCTGCGCGCGCGCGCCGGCGGCGGCGATCTGGAACGGCTCCGGATCGAGCCGGAACAGCACAGTGCCCGCCTTCACCGCTTCGTTGTCGGCGACGTGCACTTCGATCACACGACCGGTGATGGCAGCGCTGATGGCGACGATGTTGGCCTTGACGTAAGCGTTCTCGGTCTCCTGCACGCGCCCGCCACGCGCGTAGAAGTACAGTCCGACCACGACCACCACCAGCGGCACCCCCACCAGCGCGGCAAAACGCAGCATGCGTCGGGAAGCAGCCAGGAGCCTGGTTCCGGGGGCCGTGATCTTCATGCTTTCCGGCGGCGGGCGCCGTTGCAGTTGCCGCCGTTCTCGCCATGCGCCAGATTGGTCTTGATCGCCAGCAGAATATCGACGAAGCGCTCCTGGTCTTCGGGGAGCAGGCCGGCCATGGCTTCGCGCCGGACTTCCGCGGCTGCGGTACGCATGGCCTTGATCGCCGGCTGCACCTCCTCGGTCAGGAATACGCGCTTGGCACGCCGGTCGCCGGCATCGCCTTCGCGCCGCACCCAGCCCTTGACCTCGAGCCGATCGAGCAGACGCCCCAGGCTGGGTTTCTCCACTTCGAGGATCACGGCCAGCTCGGACTGGGTGACGCCGTCGTTGCGAAACAGGTGGTTGAGCACCCACCACTGAGAGCGGGTGAGCCCCAGGGGCTTGACCCGGCGGTCGAAGGTGGTGCGCATCAGGCGCGCCACATCGTTCAGGATGAAACCGAAATTACGAGACAGGTCTTCTCGAAACATCCCCACATGTTAGTTGCCTAGCTTATTATAAGCAAGGCACTCAACCGGCTTGCCCGGCAGTACAGCTGCGGGCCGGGAGTTGCCTCGCAGCATCGACGTTCTCCCTCCCCGGAAACCAGGAGGACGGGAGCGATCGGCTAGAATTTCACGCACCGATCCGGTCATCACTCAACCCCTGGCAAGGCACACGACAATGAAAGTCACCGCCATCGAGACCATCAATCTGGAGGAGTACCCCAACGTCCTGTGGGTGCAGGTGCACACCGACGAGGGCATCGTCGGCCTGGGCGAGACCTTCTACGCGGTGGAGCCGGCCATCGGCCACGTCCACCAGACCATCGCCCCCTATCTGCTCGGTCAGAACCCGCTGCAGATCGACAAGCACAGCCGGCACATGCTGTACAACTATCTAGGCTTCAAGACCGTCGGCGCCGAGATGCGCGCCGCCTCGGCGGTGGACATCGCGCTGTGGGACATCCTCGGCCAGGTCACCAACCAGCCGATTTATCAGCTGCTGGGCGGCGCCTCGCGCGACAAGGTGCGCGCCTACAACACCTGCGCCGGTTACCAGTACGTACGCGCGAAATCGGAGCAGGGCACGGCCAACTTCGGCATGCCCGGCGACGGCGGCAAGTATCAACCGTACGAGGATCTGGTCGGCTTCATGAAGTATGCCGACGAGCTGGCGCTGTCGCTGCTGGAAGAAGGCTACACCGGCATGAAGATCTGGCCGTTCGACGAATATGCCGAGGCCAGCAACGGCACCTACATCTCCACTGCCGACCTGAAGAAGGCGATGGTGCCGTTCGAGAAGATCCGCAAGGCGGTCGGCGACAAGATGGACATCCACGTCGAGTTCCATTCGCTGTGGAACCTGCCGCAGGCGAAGCGCATCGCCCGCGCGCTCGCGGAATTCGAGCCCTACTGGCTCGAAGACCCGGTGAAGATGGACAATGTCGACGTGCTGTGCGACTACGCGGCCGCGACGCCGCTCACGGTCTGCGGCAGCGAGACGCTCGGCACGCGCGCCGAATTCCGCGCGGTGATCGAGCGGCGCGCGGTCGGCGTGGTGATGTTCGATGTCGCCTGGGTCGGCGGCATCTCGGAGGCGCGCAAGGTCGCCGCGATGGCGGAAACCCATCACCTGCCGGTGGCGCCCCACGACGCCACCGGCCCGGTGACGCTGATCGCCGGCAACCATGTGGTGATGAACGCGCCCAACGGCCTGGTGCAGGAGATCGTGCGCTCCTACTACGCGACCTGGTACCGCGACATCGTCACCGCGCTGCCGGTGCTGGAGCGCGGCGTCATGTTCCCGTTGACGGCGCCGGGGCTCGGCACGCAATTGCAGGATTCGCTGCTGAAGCGCGCAGACGCGCGCATCCGCAGTTTCACGGGTTGAAGCGAGAGGCGACATGGGACGGCTGGACGGCAAGATCGCGATCATCACCGGTGCCGCGAACGGCATCGGGGCGGCGGCGGCGCGGCGCTTCGCCGCGGAGGGGGCACGGCTGATGCTGGTCGACCGCGACGCGGCAAGGCTCGCGGCAACCGCCGAAGCCGTCGGTCCCGCATGCGCCCATGTGGTCGCCGACGTGTCGCGCGATGACGATACGCAGCGCTACGTCGCGGAGACGATCGAGCGCTACGGCGGCTTCGACATCCTTCTCGCCAATGCGGGCATTCTGGGGCAGGTGAAGCCGATCGCGGACTATCCGATCGACCTGTTCGATGCGGTGATCGCGGTCAATGTCCGCGGCGTGTGGCTCGCCTTGCGCTATGCGATGCCGGAGCTGGCGCGACGCGGCGGCGGGTCGATCGTCGTCACCTCCTCGACGGCCGGCGTGCGCGGCAGCGCCGGGCTCAGCGCCTATGTGGCGAGCAAGCACGCCGTGGTCGGCATGATGCGCACCGCGGCGCTCGAAGGGGCCGCGACGAACATCCGCGTCAACAGCGTCAACCCATCGCCGGTCGAAACCGCGATGATCCGCGAGCTCGAAGCCGGGCTGAATCCGCAGTCGCCCGATCAGGGCCGCCGCTATCTCGAGGGCCGCAGTCCGCTCGGCCGCTACGCGGAGCCCGACGAGATCGCCGGGCTGATGCTGTACCTCGCCAGC
>JAHCKU010000034.1 GCA_026125625.1 Burkholderiales bacterium
AGGTCGCCCGGTCGTTTTGCGGCGGTGTCGGGCGATACTGCGATGGCATAGGCGAGCAGCGCCTGATGCGCGCGCGCCAGTGCGGTGGCGGTGATCGCCTCGCGCTGCCGGGCAGTGTATGAGACCGAAGCGTGCAGCAACAGCGTGCCGGCCACGCCCGCGGCCAGCAGGCACAGGAGTACCAGCAGGGCCACGCCGTGCTGCGGCCGGGCTGCTCGGGTCATGGCAGCGGTTGCTCCGTCCCAGCGTCGGAGTCGATTGCGACGCCTCGTCCCGGCGGGGAAGTCCGGTTCTGCAGCGACTCCGGTGAGACGTCATAGCGCTCGACGATGCGCCCGCTTTCGGGCTCCACGATCTGGCCCACCTTGGCGTGCAGGGTAGAGCCGCTGGGACTCGTCAGGGCGACGCTCCCGATTCGGTCACCCAAGGCGATACCGGCCACGGAACCTCGATCCGCCTGCAGGCGCGTGCCGTTCAGCCAGATCGTTTCCACGCCGTCGCTGCGCGCAACGAAACCGTTGACCATGATCGGGGAAACCGCGGCCGGCTCAGGACCACGCGTGCTTGCCTGGTCGTCGCCCAGGGTTCCGTTACGTCTGGCCTCGTCCAGGGCTGCGCGTTGCGCCGGCGTATGGAACAGGCGCCCCAGCTCCCAGTCCGTTGCATGCAGGGGTGTGGCCACGCATAACATTACCCACGCCGCGTATGCCTTCATCGCTGCTCCTCCTTCGTCGCGGCAATGACCCAGCCGAGCTCGCACTGCGCCTGCAAGGCAGGCATCGATGTCCGGGCTGACGCCGGTCGCGGCCGCTCGATGGCGCACGAATGCAGCACGTATGGGCCTGCCTGCATCGACTGCAAGGCCTGCAGAAAGTCGAGCAGATCCCCTTCGTGAAGGATCGACAGGCGCAGCCGCATCACCGCTTCCGTCAGCGCGATTTCCTGAGTGGTTCGGATGTAAGGCGCCGCCAGTGGACGATGTCCGAGGGACTCGTGCGTCACATCGGCTAGCGCTATCTGCCCGGCGGCAGTGCGCACGGCCTTCGCCCAGCGCTGCGGCTGTCCCTCGCCGATAAAGCCAGCATCTTCGAGTTCGAGGAATGCCTTCTGGTAGCGTGCGATCAGGGATTGCACGCTGGTGTCCGCCTGCACGCGCAGCTCGAGGGCGTGCAATGCATCGTGCAGCACGCTCAACTTGTGCTCGGTCCGTTGCTGGTGTGCGCTGATGTAGACAACGCTCACTGCAGCGGCCAGCGCCGCTGCGGCAAGCATGAGGTATGCGCGGCCCAGCGGAGCGGAGAGAAAGCGCAGGCGGCTCATGCGTCCGGCTCCAGCACGATCTCGACCTCGAACATCGGCGCCGCGTGCCTCGCGTCGTTGTATTCGGCCAGCGCCTGCATGGGGGAGGCCAGCGCGCGCCGCAGCGTGACGCGCGTGACGTGCTCCTGGCTCCTGAGTTGCGCCAGAAAACCGTCGATGGCAGTCGGTGTGCGGTCTTCGACCCCTGCGCTCCAGTGCAGACCCAGCAGTACGGACTGCATCGGCCCAGCTGCGGGTACGGACGTCTCCTCCGGCAGGGTGCTGCGCCACTCCAGTCTGATCAGTTCCCAACGTGTGTCGCGCTCGAGCGCTTGACCGATGATGCGGTACGCTCGCTGCGGCAGATGCGGCAATTGCCGGAGGTTGGCTGCCGCTTCCACGATGCCCTGCATGCGCGCGGCGGATGCGGCCGTGATGCCGCTGTCAGCGCTGCGCTGCGCGTACGACTGCTCTTCCCGGGTCAGGCGTGCGGCCAGCATCTGCCGCTCCCTCTCCAGCGCATCGAGGCGTTCGCTGCCGAACAGCGACCACAGCAGCGTGAGCACCACGGTGAGCGTGCTCGCCAGATACAGGCGCATGCAACTGCGACGTTGCCGGTGTGATGCAGTGATTGCCGCAGGCGCCAGGTTCAGGGCCGGCGTCTGCCACGCCAGCAGATGCAGCGTCAACGCCATCGCATCCCGGGCGTGGATGCCGCATACGGCCAGCAGCATGGCGGCATCGATTCTTCGATATCGGATGTGCTCGTGATCATCCGGCGGATGCCCGAGCAAGCGAGTCGTCCACGTCGATCGCGCGACCTCGAGCACCTGGTCGGAGGCGATAGCTTGGCGGCGCTGAACAGATAACAGGCGCGAGTGTTGCGGATCTCGTCGGCGCACACTCGTGCCGCGCCCGCTTCATCCTTGCTCAGTCGGGTGAGCCGGTTCATGCGCAGCTCGCCGCCGTCGACGAAGACCTGACGCACGCTGCCGTCGTGCCGCACGACCAGCAGCAACGAATCGCGCGGGAGCCGGAGCTTGTCCATCAAGGCCAGCAGCACCAGCGCCATGGGGTAGACACCGGCGACACGCGAGCGCGCCTCGGTAAGCATGTCAAGCCAGGGCTGCAGTGGGTGCTTTGCAGTGAGGGCAGCAAACAGGTAGTGCTCGCCGGGTTCGGCACGCACCTGCCGGCGCTGCCGGCCGGCAGCACAGAACGCACTGCTGCGATAGAAGTGATGCAGCTTGCGCGCGATCATCTGACGCCGATCGCGGCGGGAGGCGCGTGGCAGCGCCTGGACCCGATAATCCTCCTCGAACGTCTCAGTCGTCAGCAGCACCGGCAGACGCGCGTGCTGCCGAAGGCATCGACGGAAGGCGGCGTGGCCGCTCTCCTCGTCCGCGAACGATTGCAGCGCAGTCAGTCCGCGCGCCCCATGCCATACGGCGGCCGTGACCCTGCCGGGCGCGACATACAGGAGCAGCTTGCTGCGCGGACTCCACATCGGGTGTCTCCTAGAACTCGATCCTGCCCAGCACTTCGTACACGGGCGTCAATACGCAGAACAGGATCAGCGCCAGGATGCCGCCCAGCACCAGCGTCAGTATCGGCTCCAGCATCTTGAGCGCGCGGTCGATGGATTCACGCACGTCGCGCTCGTAGAAGTAGTTGACGTTCATCAGCGCTGCGTCCAGCGCACCGGTGGTCTCACCCATGCGCAGCATCCGGATCACCAGCGGCGGGAACAGATGCAGTTCGGCAAAGCCCTCGCTCAGGCTGCGGCCGGCGCTGATCTGCGTCCCCGCCTGCCTCAGTCCCTGCGCCACGGCACTGTTGCCGACGATCTCCTCGCTGCTGCGCAATGCGTCCAGGATGCTGATGCCGGAGCGGTACATCAGCGCCAGCGCGTTGGCGAAGCGGGCGATGATGATCTTGCGCAGGATCGGTCCGATGATCGGCATGCGCAGTTTCCAGTGATCGAGGTGGTAGCGCGCGATGGCATGCCGGCGCACGGCGTAGACCAAGCTGCCGGCGGCAACCAGGGGCAGCAGCGTGCACAGCCACCAGCGTTCGATGACGAAGTCCGAGGCTGCAATCAGCGCTCGTGTCTGCCAGGGCAGCTCACTGCCCATGGTGTGCAGCAGGTTGGCCACCTGAGGCACGAGATAGATCAGCAGGAACATGGTGACCAGCATCACCACCACGCATACCACCACGGGATAGATCAGCAGCTTCTTGGTCTGCGCCACCAGCTCGTCCTGCCAGCGCAACGCCTTGCTCAGGCTGTCGAGAATCTCATCGAGCCGCCCGGATTGTTCGCCGGCCCTGATCAGGCTGACGAAGACCGGACTGAACACCGCGGGCAGTCGTGCCATGCCTTGAGACAGGGTCTTGCCGCCTTCGATTTCTTCGACCAGATAGAAAAGAATCTGGCGCATGGCGGGAAGCTCGCTGGCCTGCGCCAGGTCGCGCAGCCCCTCGACCAGAGGCAGTCCGGCACGGCCGATCTGTTCCAGGTCGAAGCACAGGGTGATCAGCTCGCGCCGACCCAGGCGGCCGATCGCCGGCAACGGCGAGGCCCGGCGCAGCGGACGTGCCGCGATCAGCTCCAGACCCATGCGTCGCAGCCTCGCCTCGAGATCGATCTCGTTGTGTGCCTCCAGCTGGCCGCGCACCCTGGGCCCGGACTCGGCAACGGCCTTGTACGAATAGACCGGCATGGGGCTACCGATAGCCGAGCCCAGGCGCCGATCGTGCCTGTGCGGCGCGCCGTGCATGCGATATCAGGCGAATCGAAGCGGCCATCAGGCGTGCGCGAAGCGGGAAGTGAGATCGATGGCGCGCGCGACCTCGGCAATGCTGGTCGAGCCGTCCACGATGCGCGCGATGCCCTCGTCTGCGAGGGGGCGGAAGCCTTTGCGCGCGGCGCTCTCGCGCAGCTCGCGGGCGGTGGCACGGTGCGCCACCAGTTCGTCCAGATCAGCATCCATGCGCAGGATCTCCATGATCGCGATGCGGCCGCGGTAGCCGCGAAAGTTGCAATGCTCGCAACCCACCGGCCGGTACAAGATGGTGTCGGAGCCGGTTGGCAGGTCCAGCACCTGCTCCTCTTCCCGGCTGGCCGGGTACCCCTGCCGGCAGCGGCGGCACAACATGCGCACCAGGCGCTGGGCGATGATGCCGATGACGTTTCCGGAGATGATGTCGGCGGGAATGCCGATGTCGAACAGGCGCGGGAAAGCACCCAGCGCCGAGTTGGTGTGCAGCGTGGTGAACACCTGATGGCCGGTCATGGCGGCGCGAAAGGCCATCTCGGCGGTTTCACGGTCTCGGACCTCGCCCACCAGAATGATGTCCGGGTCCTGGCGCATGATCGAGCGGATGCCGCTGACGAAATCCATGTGCGCGGCCTCGTTGACCGAGGTCTGGCGCATCATCGGCACCGGATACTCGACCGGATCCTCCATGGTCATGATGTTGACCGATTCGTGATTGAGTTCGGACAGCAGCGAGTACAAGGTGGTGGTCTTGCCGCTGCCGGTCGGTCCGGTGATGACGACGATGCCCTCCGGCCGCGCCAGCATGAGCTGAATGCTGGTGAGCGCGTGCACAGGCAGCTTCATCTGGTCCAGGCCGATGATGGACTTGTCGCGATCGAGCACGCGCAGGACGATGTTCTCGCCATGTATGGTCGGCTGCGTGGCAACGCGGAAGTCCACCGAGCGTGCGTTCAGATTGAGGGAGACGCGGCCGTCCTGAGGCACCCGGGTCTCGGCGATGTCCATGCCGCTCATCACCTTGAGCCTTACCGCGATGCCGGGCCAGTAGTTCTTGTGCAGGCTGCGCACCTGCTCCAGCACGCCGTCGATGCGATAGCGAACACGCAGAAACGCGCTTTCCGGTTCGAAATGGATATCGGAGGCCCCGCGCTTGATGGCATCGGCGAGCAACGCACCCACCAGGCGGACGATCGGCTGCTGATACTCGTCGCCGCCCACCGGCAGGCTTCGATGGTCGATCTCTCCGGTCTCGATCTCGCGCAGGATGCCGTCGACCGACAGCTCGTAGCCGTAGAACTGGTCGATGCAGTCGAGCAGCTGCGCCGCCCCGGCCAGCACCGTCTTGATGCGCAGGTCACGATCGAGCAGGCCGCGCAGCTGATCCACGGCGAGCACGTCGAACACCTCGGTGATCGCCACGGTGAGTGTCGCGCTGCCCGTGTCGAAGGCGATGGGCAGCAGACGATGGCGCCGGGCGAAGTCCTGCGGAACCAGCTTGATCGCTTCTGCGTCGACCACCACCTGCGCCAGATCGATCGACTCGCGTCCGACCTTGCGTGCCAGGATGTCGCGGATGACACCCTCGGTCACGAACCCCAGCCCGACCAGGAGGCGCCCGAGCGGGATATCGCGATGTCGCTGCTCGGTCAACGCGATGCGCAGCTGGTCCTGGCTGACGAGCCCCTGTTGCACCAGCAGCTCACCGAGCCGGGAAGGCCGGGCGGATGCGACGCGGGCGTGATCAGCGATCATGGCTCAGGTGCGCGATGCGCTGCATGATATGTGCATGGTTCAGATCCGCCCGGGACTCGCCGGTCTCCAGCGCGCGCCGGTAGTAGTCGAGCGCCAGCGTGCGCTGACCCAGATGCTCGAGGCTGACGGCAAGGTTGTAGGCATGCCCGGCGTCGGACGGCTGCAGCTGCAGCGCCTCGAAGAACGCCTCCTGTGCCTGCGGCCAGCGTTGCTGCCTGGCGTGGAGATGACCCAGCAGCGCGTAGAGAAAGTCGGACGGCTGGCGGGTGATCAATTCGCTGATCTCGCCTTCGGACGGTTCGATGCCCGCTTCGATCTGCAGGGCGATGAGATTGGCCCGCGCCGCTGCGTTGCCCGGCTCCAGTTCCAATACCCGGTGGTAGAGGTCCTGCGCGGCATCCGGCATGGTTGCGGCCAGGCCGAGCAGGGCGTGGACGTTCCTGGGGTCATCATCCAACGCCGCTCGGTACAGGCGCAGCGCCTCGGCATGTCGGCCGCTTCGCAGTGCATGCCAGGCGTTGAGCACGGATACACCCGCGACCGCGTCGCTGTGCCGAATCGCCGGCGCCTCCTGAAACACCGGCGTTGCATCGATCGTCGGCGCCGCATCCTTGTCTTCGGGCAAGGCACGAGGATGGTGCGTGGATTCGCCGTCGGCACGGACAGATCGCGGGTGTGCGGCTGCAGTGGTGGCTGGCCGGGCTGGCGCGTGGTCTGGTTTCGCGGCTGGCTGCGGCAGGGCGGGAGGTAGACCTTCCGCCAGCTCCGGATCGGCTGGTGCCGCTGCGGCGGATGCCGATGCCATGGACTCCGATGCGGGTGATGCCTGTGCGGCAACCGGTTCGACGGATCGCGCATGCATGCCGTCGGACATGGCTGGTTCGGCAAGGGGCATGACGAGTACCGGCTCGCTGCGCCGGAAGTCCGCACGCAGCCAGTCGGGATGATCGATCTGCACGTACAGATAGAGGCCATACGCCAGGCCGATCGCCACGCTACCCAGCACTACGGCCGGCACTGCCCGCATGCGTCCGATCGTCGAGGCAGGGCCGGTACCGACTTCGCTTCGAGCCGGTGCACGCATCGGCGCCCAGGCGCCGGCATCGGCGGTCTCGCGCGAGGATGCGATATCCGACGGCGACGCTGTGCGCTGTGCGATGGGTTCGAGTGCGAAGGCCGAATCATCCATGGCGCGGTCTGTGTCCAGCCCGTCGCCGGCGCGTTGATCCGGCGGCAGTGCACGTGCATGGTCCAGGGCATTCAGCAGCAGGCTCACGGCAGCGTCCTGGCTGCGGTCGCCGGCAGTAACGGCCGCAGATGGTCGAGCTCCGCAGCCTGTATCGAAGGGTTCGATACCACGGTCGGCCGCAGGAAGATCACCAGCTCGGTCTTGTCCGCACCCTCGTCACGATAGGCGAAGGCATCCCCGACGTGGGGCAGCTTTCCCAGAACCGGCACTTGGTCCCGATCACGGCGCACGCTGTCCTGAATCAACCCGCCGAGCACCGCGGTCTGGCGGCTCACCAGACGCAGCACCGACTCCATCTCGCGCACCTGGATTTCCGGTACGCGGTTGGCGATCGGATTGGGAAGGGGCTCGCCCCGCGCATCGACCTTCAGCAATGGATTGGGATCGTCGACGAAACGGGAGATACGGCTGATGGTCGGCCGGATGATCAGGTTGACCGTACCCGCCTCGTCGATCTGCGGCGTGAGGCTCAAGACCACGCCCACGGCCACGGTGCTGGGCGTGGTGGTGACGCTCTGCAGAGTCTGCGTGTGGTTTTGCGAGACCGAGGAGGCGACCGTGAAGTAGACGACGTTGTCGACGACCTTGAGCAATGCGGTCTGGTTGTTCAGCGCCATGATCTTCGGGCTGGACAGCACACGCGTGCGCCCGAACTGCTGGAGCAGGCGCACGGTGGCCTGGAAGTCGCTGTCGGCATTGCCGTAGCCGAGCAGGATGCGTGGCGCGCTACCCAGCGCGTTGCCCAGCAATTCCTGGCGCAACTGCCAGCCTGGTCCGCGGCGGATCAGCTGCTGCCAGTCGACACCCGCCTGGTAGGTGTCGGACAAGGTGACTTCGACGATGGTGCATTCGATCAGCACCTGGCGTCCGGCTGCTCTGCTCACCCCCTCGAGATAGCGCCGGACCAGCGCATGCTCGCGTTGCGTGGCCATGACGTTGATCGTTCCCGCAATCGAGTTGACGACGATGTCATGAACTGGCTCACTCGAGACCTGCAGCGGGTCGTCACCGAAGGCGCTGCGGTAGAGCTCCTTCGCGGCATCCCCGGCTGCCGCCACCGCCCCCACCTGCGCGATGCGTTCGCGCCGCGCATTCACCACCGCCTCCGCACGCGCCTGGCGCTGCGCGCTGCTCTCGCTCTGAACGCGGCTCGCCGCGAGAATGCGCTCGAGGTTCTGCACGATCACCTCCCAGAAGTTGTTGCGGGAGGTGCTGCTGACGGAGGTCTGCGAGCTGCCGCCCGCCGAGCTGGGTGCGTCGTTGCTGCCGCTTGCCGCGCTGATCTGTCCACTGACCGCAATGGTGGAAGTGGTGTCGCGCGCCAGGTTGACGTAGTCGACCTGATAGGTCTTGAGGAAGGGTGCGTCCGGGGAGATGAAGACGGTGTCACCCTCGATGCGGTAGCGCAGGCTCACCTGCTCGGCGACCCGATCGAGGATGGCGGTGAGCGGCTGGTCGATGGCATTGAGGCTGACCAGACCCTGCAACCCTGGATGCACGTCGATGTTCTCTCTGGTGTCGCGTGCCAATGCCAGCAGCAGCTCCTTTACCGGCACCTCGTGCACCACCACGCTGTAGGTCAGCGGCTGCGAGGGTGGCGGCGGGACGAATGCGCGGGGTGGTGTGGTCGGCGGAATCTGCGCCGCTGCCTGCTCCGAAGCGATGGCCTCGCTGGTGAGGTGGCCCGGCGACAGCGGCAGCTCGGTTCGGGGGGCGGCGCAGGCTGCCAGAGCCAGGGCGCAGATCAGTACCAGCCCCGGCCCCATCCGGGCGTGCGCCTGCGGCAGCATCGCCAGTCTGCGTGCCATGTTGCGCCCCCGGTTCATCAGCGTGTACCTGCTGCAGGCGCCACTGTCGTGTTTCTCTTGCGCAGCCACTGCCGCATGCGGCCCGACCAGCCGGCCAGCTCGTATCCGCTGTCTTTCGTCGCGATCCTGGCGTGCCGTAGTGCGATGTCGTGCGTGTTCTCGGCGAACGCCGCCAGCAGCGTCTTGTCCGCCAGCACGTTCACGCGCCGTGCCAGCCCGCCGCTGGCGCGCGCGATATGGCGTACCGCAGGCGTGGAGAACAGCTGTGCCGCAGGATGCCCGGCACTGCGCACACGGAAGGCGATGTATTCGCTCACCTCGTCGGGCGACAGCGGCTCGAGCACGATGCTGTGAACGATGCGATCGCGCAGCTGGCGGATCTCGTGCTGGCGCAGCAGGTCATCCAATTCCGGCTGCCCGACCAGCACGATCTGCAGCACTTTCCGCGGTCCGGCCTCGAGGTTGGCGAGCAGGCGGATGGCATCCAGCGTGCGCACGGGCATGTTCTGCGCCTCCTCGACCAGGATCACCACCTGGGTCTCTTGTGCCAGGCAGCGGCGCAAGATGCGCATGCGGCGGCGGTGGGATCTGGGTCGGGTCAGCAGCGAGGCCGAGCGCCTGGACGATGGCATGCATCATGGCGCGGCGACATGTCGGGATTGGCCAGATATACGCTCTGCGCGCCTGTTGGCAGGCGCGCTTACTAACACGGCACAGCATGGTCTTGCCGGTGCCGGTCTCGCCAGTGACTTTGAGGATGCCATCGGCCTGTGCCACGCCGTACAGCAGCGCCTCCACGATGGCACCGCGCCGGGCGCCTTCGAAGATGTCGGCGTACGGGGTGATGCCGAAACGGTGGGAAGCGAAATCGAAAGAGGTGTAATACATGATCCATCCAGATGTGTCACAGGTCTGGAAGTGCTGCATGCGGCTGTATAAGGTGGTTCGGCGTACACCCAGCAGGCGCGCGGCCTGGGTCAGGTTGTGTCCGGTCAGGACAGTGCGGCGGCTTCGACGAAGGCGCGCTCCCAACAAACCAGCATCGGTCAGATCGACGCGGTGGTGTGCGCGAGCAGATGCGCACGTGCGGCCTCGATCGACAGCGTCGTCGGGTCGAGGCCGCCACCCCCTGCAGGAGGTTCACTCAGTTCCGCCCTCAGACGGGCGTGATCGATGACCTGTCCCGGATGATGGGCACTGAGGCGGATGACGATGTTGCGCAGCTCGCGTACGTTGCCGGGGAAAGGGTGCGCCAGCCACAAGGCCTCGGCACGGCGGTCCAGCCGCAGCGGCGTAGTGCCTGTGTCCCGCGCACAGGTCAGCGCGAAGTGGCGCAGCAGGACGAGCTTGTCCTCTGCGCGTTCACGCAGCGGCGGAACGTGCAGATTGAACACGCTCAGGCGATGGTAAAGATCGGCTCGGAAGCGCCTGCTGCGCACGTCTGCGTGCAGATCGCGATTGGTCGCCGACAGGATGCGCGCCCGCGCGGTCTGCGTGCGCGTCTCGCCCACCCGCTGGTACTCGCCGGATTCCAGCACGCGCAGCAGCTTGGATTGCGCCTCCAGCGGCAATTCGCCGACCTCGTCCAGGAACAAGGTGCCGTCGGCAGCTGCCTCGAAGTAGCCGGTGTGCCCGGTTGCTGCACCGGTGAAGGCGCCTTTGACGTGCCCGAACAGGATGGTTTCGATCAGCCCGGGGGCCAGTGCCGCGCAGTTGAGCACCAGGTACGGCCGTGCGCGGCGCGGACCCTGGGCACGGATGCGCGATGCCACCAACTCCTTGCCGGTGCCCGATTCGCCTTGAATCAGCACCGGATAGGACGACGCTGCGCACGGTTCGATCTGTTGGCGCAGACGATGCATCGCCGGACTCTCGCCGATCAGCGGATCACCGGTGAGGGGATCGTCGATACACGGGCGCCAGCCGGGCTGCACCGCCGCTGTCGGCGTGCCGGCCAGATCGATCAGGGAGCTCGGTTCAGCATCCATGGCGGCTTCAATCGACCGAAGCAGGATCTGTAATGCAGATGAGAAAAGCCTGTTCCACACCGCCGCCGCCATGGCGTGCGCACAGCGCGGCAGGTGTGCCGGCAAAGCGCAGGCGGCTGCGGTGGATGATGCCGACCCGATCGGCCAGCTCGGCCACGTCGCCCAGGTGGTGAGAGCTGAACACGACGGTGCGTCCGGCCTCGCGCAACGCCCGCAGGCGTTTCTTCAAGCCGGCACGCGCCCGCGCATCCAGGCCGCTGGCCGGTTCGTCCAGGAGCAGGAGCGGCTTGTCGCTCAGGAAGCAGGCGATCAGCCCCAGCTTCTGGTTCATGCCCTTGGACAGCTGGCGTGCCTCGTGTCCCAGCGACTCGGGATCGAGATCGAGTTCCTCACACATCTGTCTGGCCTCCGCCTCCCGATAGATCTTGCCGTGCAACGCCAGGATGTAGCGTAACAGGTCGTGCCCTCGCATGTAATACAATGGCATAAATTTTTCGGGAAGGAAAGCCACTTGTGCACGCGAGCGTGCATGCCGGTGCGGCAGGCCGAACAGTTCGATGCTGCCGCCATCGATGACCCCCAGGTCGAGGATGCACTTGAGCAATGTGCTCTTGCCGGCGCCGTTCAGTCCGGCAATGGCGAAGATTTCGCCTCGGGGAACGCTCAGGCTGAGATCGATCAGACCCGTCCCGTCTGGGCGGCGCTTGCAGACGTGCATGAGGCGGATGGCGGGGTGGCTGTCCAGGAATGCGGACGTCATTGTCGATCCTTGCGATCTCGTTCACGGCGCAAGGGTACATCAAAATGCTTATGTCATGTATGCGGTTACCAGATTCCGCCGTGCGCTGCCGTCGTGTGTCGGAGCGAGAGGCTGCTAGAATACGCCGCGACTTCCAGTGGAGAATGGTTCTGACGGACAATCTGGTCGAGATCGAGGGCGTCGAGTTCCGCTACGACGTGCGCGCAGTGCTCAAGGGCATCGATATGCGGTTCCCGCGCGGTCAGGTGATCTCGATCATGGGGCTGTCGGGCTGCGGCAAGACCACCACGCTCAAGCTCATCGGCGGGCAGCTCAGACCGACCCGAGGTGTGGTGCGGGTGGGTGGTCGCGCGCTGCACGAGCTGGACATGCATCAGATGTATGCGTTGCGCCGGCGCATGGGCATGCTGTTCCAGTTCGGCGCTTTGTTCACCGACATGTCGGTATTCGACAACGTCGCCTTTCAGCTGCGCGAGCACACCGATTTGAGCGAGCGCACCATCCGTGATCTGGTCCTGATGAAGCTCAACGCGGTGGGTCTGCGCGGGGCGCAGCAGCTCATGCCCTCTGAATTGTCGGGCGGCATGGCACGCCGGGTGGCCCTGGCACGTGCGATCGCGCTCGATCCCATGCTGATCATGTACGACGAACCCTTTGCCGGCCTCGACCCGATCTCGCTGGGCGTCATCGGAAATCTCATCCGCCGGCTCAACGATGCGCTCGGTGCCACCTCCATCGTCGTCACCCATGACGTGCAGGAGTCTCTGAAAATCGTCGACTACGTGTATTTCATGTCCGAAGGCGTGGTGGTGGCGCAGGGCACGCCGGCGCAGATCATCGCCTCCGATGAGGACTACGTGCGCCAGTTCGTGCATGGCCAGATGGATGGGCCGGTGCCGTTCCAGTATCCGGGCGCTCCCTATCGGCAGGATCTGCGGCTGGAGGCCGTCGGTGGATAACGTCATCGTGCGCGCCCTGCGCTACGTCGGTCACATCGTGATCGACGGCATCTGGCGCCTGGGTTACGCCAGCCGATTCTTCTTCCTGGTCCTGGTGCGCTCGGGTCCGAGCTTCCGGCGCTTCGGCCTGACCGTGCGCGAGATCTACTTCGCGGGCGTGCTGTCGCTGATCATCATCCTGGTCTCCGGCCTGTTCGTCGGCATGGTGCTGGGACTGCAAGGCTACGACACGCTGCAACGCTACGGCTCGGCCGAAGCGGTGGGAACGCTGGTTGCGTTGTCGCTGGTGCGCGAATTGGGGCCGGTGGTATCGGCCTTGCTTTTCGCCAGCCGTGCCGGCTCGGCGATGACGGCAGAGATCGGCCTGATGAAGGCCACCGAGCAGATCACCGCGCTGGACATGATGGCGGTGGATCCCATCTCGCGTATCGTCGGTCCGCGCTTCTGGGCCGGTGTGTTCTCCATGCCGTTGCTGGCCGCTCTGTTCAGCGCCATGGGCGTGTTCGGTGGCTACCTGATTGCGGTGGTGCTGCTGGGTGTGGATTCCGGGGCGTTCTGGTCGCAGATGCAGGCCTCCGTGGACTTGCGCAACGACGTGATGAACGGGGTGATCAAGAGTATCGTGTTCGGCGTCGCCGTCACAGCGATCGCGCTGTTCGAGGGTTACGATGCGCCGCCTACGGCCGAAGGCGTATCGGGGGCTACCACGCGCACCGTGGTGACCTCGTCGCTGGCCATTCTGGCGCTGGACTTCGTCCTCACCGCCTTCATGTTCAGGGGTATCTAGGTATGGATCGCAAAGTACTCGATCTGTGGGTCGGCATCTTCGTCGCAGTGGGCCTGGGGGCGCTGCTGGTGCTGGCGCTGCAGGTCAGCAACGCGAGCACGACGTTCAACACCGCCGAGAGCTACACCGTCGTCGCCGAGTTCGACAACATCGGCGGCTTGAAGGTGCGTGCGCCGGTGAGGAGCGCCGGGGTGCTGGTCGGGCGCGTCGAGAGCATCGGTTTCGACAACCAGAAATTCGTGGCGCGCGTGGTGATGAAGCTGGACAAGCGCTATCAATTTCCCAAGGATTCGTCCGCATCCATCCTGACTTCCGGCCTTCTGGGCGAGCAGTACATCGGTCTGGAAGGCGGTGCCGACGATGAACTGCTGACCGATGGCGATCGTCTGACGCTCACCCAATCGGCGGTGGTGCTGGAGCGCCTGATCGGGCAGTTCCTGTACGGGCGTGCAGCCGAAGGCGGATCCAACTAGTCCGGATACGGTCCAACCTCAATTCATCCTTCTTCGTCGAGGAACGCCATGCAAATCGCCAACGCTCTCCCCGCCATGCGCCGCTGTGCGGGTCACCTGCTGGGCATGATCGCGCTGCTGCTTGCGCCGCTCGTCGCCATAGCGCAGAGCGCGCCGGATGCGCTGGTGCGCGCGGTGGCCGACGACGTCCTCAGGATCGTGCAGCAGGACCAGGCGCTGCGCGAGGGTGACAAGGCCAGGATGGCGCAGCTGATCGAGGAGAAGATCGTTCCCCATTTCGACTTCGAGCGCATGACGCGCCTGGCGGTGGGGCGCAGCTGGCGCGAGGCGACGCCGGCTCAGCGGCAGACCTTGATCGAGCAGTTCCGTACGCTGCTGGTGCGCTCCTACAGCGCGGCCTACAGCGCTTACCGCCAGATCGTGATCGACGTCAAGCCGCTCAAGGTGCAGCCCAGCGATGATGACGTACAGGTCAGGACCGAGATCAAGCTGCCTGGAGGCGCGCCGCCGATCAGGATCGACTACAGCATGGTCAAAGGAAATGCCGACTGGAAAGTGTATGACGTGGTGGTCGATGGTGTGAGCATGGTGACCACCTACCGCAACACCTTCACCGAGGAGGTGCGCAAGGGCGGTGTCGACGGTCTGATCAAGACCTTGAGCGACATGAACACCGCCAGGACACCCCCGCCGGCCGCTGGAGTGACCAACAAGTGAACGGGCAATCGGCCCGGATCGTGCGCGACGGCGGCGTGTATCGGATCAGCGGACCGATCACCATGGATAACGTCGAGGGTCTGTTGCAGGAGGGCCGCCGGCTGTTTCAGGACGGGCAGGTGACGGTGGATCTCGCTGCGGTGGAGGAGGCCGATTCCTCGGCGCTGAGCCTGTTGCTGCAGTGGATGCGCGACGGCTCCGGACAGGGGCGCCGCATGCTGTTCGCCAATCTCCCCACCGGCCTGCAGAGCCTGGCTGGTCTGTACGGCATCGACGATCTTTTTGCTTCTCCCACTGCCACGAACGACTAGCGGCCCTGACCCAGCCGGTCGGGTGCGTGCGCGTGATATTTTCCTAGCTCAATGTCGAGCGCCATCGAAGTCCGCGAGGTCAGCAAGCGCTTCGGCGAGGTACGCGCGCTCGCGGGCGTGAGCTTGCGTATCGAACAGGGCGAGTTCTTCGGCCTGCTGGGACCGAACGGTGCCGGCAAGACCACGCTGATCAGCCTGCTCGCCGGCCTCACGCGTCCCGACGGTGGTGCGCTCGAGGTCATGGGCCACGACGTGGTGCGTGAGTACAGGCGCGCCCGGCGGGCCCTGGGTGTGGTGCCCCAGGAACTGGTGTTCGATCCTTTCTTCACTGTGCGCGAGACGCTGCGCATCCAGTCCGGCTATTTCGGCTTGCGCCACAACGACGCCTGGATCGACGAGATCCTGCACCACCTCGACCTCGCATCGAAGGCGGATGCGA
>JAHCKU010000340.1 GCA_026125625.1 Burkholderiales bacterium
ACTGCTCCGAACGTCTTCGTGCAACGTGCGAACGACGGCACGATCAACTGGACCAGGGTGCAGCCGGTTGCCGGCGATGCGCCGGCTGCCCCCGCCAGGCAGGACGGCCCGGCCTCCAGCATGCAGCTCAGTATCACCGAAGTCGCGGTCGACAGCGGTGTGGTGCAGATCGAAGATCTGGTGCCGGCCAAGCCCTTCCGAGGCGAGTTCAACGGCATCCAGGCATCGGCGCGCCAGATCGCACTGCCGCAGAAAGACCCGGCACAGATCGATCTGGCCTTCGGCACCGAGCTGGAGGAAACGGTCAAGGCGAGCGCCACTCTGCTTCTGGAGCCGCTCGCCTCCGAGGGAACGGTGGAAGTCGGCAAGGTGCGTCTGAAGAACTACGAGCCCTACTACGCACCGTATGTTCTCTATCGCCTGGAAGACGGCATCGCCGATCTGTCCACCCGCTACAGCTTCCGGCTGGGAGAGAGTGGAGCGGAGACGCGCCTGAGCGCTTTCAACCTGGATCTGAGCACGGTACGCATGCGCAAGCCGGGCGAGCAGGAGGACTTTCTGCGCGTGCGCAGCGCGCAGATCAAGGATGCCGACGTGGACGTGAACAAGCTGGTGCTCAACGTCGGGCAGTTCACCACCCGCGATGGAATGCTCAACATCATCCGCGAGGCGGACGGCGCCATGAACGTCACACGCGTGCTGCCTGCTCCGGAGGAGAAGAATCAGCCCACGCAGGAGGGCACGCCCTGGCAGATCACCTTGAACCGGGCGGACGTCGACAAGTGGACGATCGCGTTCACGGACCTGGCGACGCAGGAGCTCGTGAAAATCGTCGCCGGGGATGTCCGTCTGAGGGCCAGCAACCTCAGCAATCAACGTAATCGAAACGGGCGAATCAATCTGCAGACCACGCTCAACGACACCGGTAGCGTGAAGGTATCCGGAGCGGTCGCACTCGATCCAGTGAAGGCCGACCTCGACGTCGACGTGCAGGCTTTCGGTCTGGTGCCGCTGCAGCCCTACTTCACCGACAAGGTCAACATCCTGCTGAGCAGCGGAGATGCCTCCGCGAAAGGCAAGGCGCTCCTGGCGATGACGACGGACGGGAAGATCGCCGGGGGCTTCAAGGGCGAGGCCAGTCTCACCGACTTCGCCTCGATCGAGAAAGCCAGTTCCGAAGACCTGCTCAAGTGGCAGTCGCTGTTCGTAGGTGGAATCGACTACGACTTCGAGCCGATGGCACTGAGCATCGAGGAAGTGGCGCTGTCGAACTTCTTCACCCGCATCATCATCTTCCCGGATGGCCGTCTGAATCTGCAGGACATCATGGTCAAGGAAGGTGCGCAGGATGCAGCCGACGACGCAACGGTGCCAAGCAGCACCGCGACGGCGCCGGCACCCGCTCCGCCGTCAGGCAGGGAAGGCGGCAGCGCAGCGCAGCAGACTGCGCAAGTCTCGCCGACACCAGGCCGGGACGCACGTCCGGGCAACGATTCGACGCCGTCCGCCGCACCGCCACCACCGGAATCGCCGGCCACGATGCCACCCGTGCGCATCGCCAAGGTCACCTTGCAGGGCGGCGACGTGAACTTCACCGATCTGTTCATCAAGCCCAACTACTCCGCCAACCTGACCGACATCGGCGGCTCGGTGCTCGGCCTTTCCTCCGAACTGAACACCACCGCCGATGTCGATCTGCGCGGACGCTTCGCCAGGACTGCTCCGGTGGAGATCAAGGGCAAGATCAATCCGCTCATCCAGAATCTGTATCTCGATGTGGCCGCCAACGTGCGCGACATCGAGCTGGGTCCGTTCACGCCGTACTCGGGCAAGTACGTCGGCTACGCCATCGAAAAGGGCAAGATGAACTTCGATGTCGCCTACAAGGTGGAAAACCGCAAGCTGTCAGCCCAGAACAAGCTGGTGCTCGACCAATTGACCTTCGGCGAGAAAATCGAGAGTCCCGATGCCATCAAGCTGCCGGTTCTGCTCGCCGTGGCGCTGCTCAAGGATCGCAACGGCGTGATCGATGTCAATCTGCCCATCAGTGGATCGCTGGACGATCCCAAGTTCAGCATCGGCGGCATCGTCATCCGCATCATCTTCAATCTCATCGAGAAGGCGGTGACTGCGCCGTTCGCACTGATCGGCAATCTCCTGGGCGGAGCCGGCGGAGGTGAGGAGCTGTCCTTCATCGACTTCGACTACGGCACCTTCACGCTCTCGGAAGCAGGACAGGACAAGGTCAGCAAGCTGCAGACCGCGCTCGTCGATCGTCCGGGTCTCAAGCTCGACATTACCGGTCGCGCCGATCCCGAGCAGGACCGCGAGGGTTTGCGCCGCTACCGCTTCGATCAGCAGGTCAAGGCGGAAAAGCTCAAGGACCTGGTCAAGCAAGGTGACGCAGTGAAATCGGTCGACGAGGTGACGATCGATCCTGCCGAGTACGAGAAATATCTCAAGCGCGCGTACAGAGCAGCCAAATTCGCCAAGCCACGCAACGCCGTCGGCATGGTCAGGAATCTCCCTCAGGAAGAGATGGAGAAGCTCATGCTGACCAACATTCAGGTGAGCGATGACGATCTCACCCAGCTGGCCATCCAGCGGGCGCAGGCGGCCAAGGATGCAATCACGCGCGACGGCAAGGTGGCGCTGGAACGCGTCTTTCTGCTCGCACCCAAAGTCGAGGCCGGCAAGGCCGACGACAAAAGCAAGCCGAGCCGCGTCGAGTTCTCCCTCAAGTAGCGGCACCGGGCCAAGACATCACGCCCCGCTTTACGTTCACTGCCGCTATCCGGCACCGGTACATGGTGCCTGCTTCAACCGGTGTATGCCTTTGGATATATACACTGGCGTTCTATGGTCGGCCTACCATGATTTGCATCGAGAAGGCGGTGGCACGGATGGATCACGCGGCCTTCGATGACTCTTCATCTCGGAGGACGACCATGCACCTGGAACAAAAAAACGCGAACAGCTGGGAAGGGTTACTCGTCAATTCGTCCCAGGAGAAGGAGGCCACCAGCGTACGCCCCGTACGTGCTGCCGGAAGGAACGGATCAGCCCGCGCGCCGGCAGCTCCTGTACGCGAGCACCGTGATACCGGAGACGAGCATGATGCAATACAGCGGATCCTGATCGTCACACGCCCCGGCTTGTTCGCCGATGGTTTTGCGCGCTCGCTGCGAACGCTGGGACCAAGAGTGGAAGTGCGTACCGCCGGAATGCACGCGGCTCACGATGCGGCACGTGACTGCGCACTGGTGTTGCTGGACCTCGAGGAAGTCGGAGACTGCCGTCAGGCAATCGCAGGGCTGAGGCAGCGCACGCAAGCACCGGTGGTGGTACTGGCACCGGCGTGGAACAACGCCCTGGTCGTTACCGCCATGGCAGCCGGTGCAGTCGCCTTGATCGCCAAGACTTTCGGCGAAGCACAGATACTGGAACTGATCGACGGCTTGTTGAGGAACACTCCCGCTCCCACGCAGGTCAAGGCCGCGGCCGGTGCAGACATGCGCGACAAGCCGATAGCGCCGCCACGGGTGACTCATCCATACGGGCTGACAGCAGGCGAGATGGACGTGCTACGGCTGCTCGCCGAGGGGCTGACCAACGCTCAGATCGCTCGCGAGCGCGGCAGCAAGGAAGGTACGGTCAAGATTCATCTGGACAAAATCTACAAGAAGCTCAATGTCCAGAGCCGGACGCAGGCCATCTGCATCGCTTCGCGCATGGACAGCATGCTTGACCTGCAATTGCAGCGGCTGCAGCAGGTCGAATTTCGCTTCGAATCGCTTATTCCTTATGTCACGCACGAGATTCATAGCCCAGGCGAAGTGCTTTTCTCGCGCGGCGATCCCGGCGACGCGCTCTACTATGTACAAAAAGGGCGGGGCAAGCTGGTGGAGTTAGAGCTGGAGAGGGAGGAAGGCGGCCGTTTCGG
>JAHCKU010000341.1 GCA_026125625.1 Burkholderiales bacterium
GCCGCCGGACAAGCTGGTGGTGGCCAATGGCTGGATGGAAGGGCTCACCGTCGCCGCCATCATCCTCGGCGCCATCATCGGCGGCTTCATGCTCGGACCGGCATTCGCTCCGGCCCTGCTCACGCGCCTGCCCGGCACGGCCGACGACAGCCTCGCGCCATTGGTCGCCATCGGCGCGGTCCTGCTGACCTATCTGATCGCGACGGTGATCAACCTGTACATCCCGCGAGTCGCCATCGATCACAAGCTGCCGCGCAAGACGCTGCCGTACATCCTGCATGACTTCACGCATTGCTTCCGGCTGCTGTGGCGTGATCCGCTCGGCCAGGTTTCGCTTGCCGTCACCACGCTGTTCTGGGGCACCGGCGCCACCTTGCGGCTGATCATTCTGCCCTGGGCGGCGCTGGTGCTGAAGTTCGACACCGAACGCGCCACCCAGCTGACCGCCGTGGTGGCCGTGGGCATCGCCATCGGCTCGGTGCTGGCCGCGCGCTTCGTCACCCTCGATCGCGCCGTCAAGGTGCTGCCGGTGGGCATCGTGATGGGCTTGTGCGTGATCGCCATGGTCTTCGTCGACACCTGGCAGCCGGCCGTGGTGATCCTGGTCGTCGTCGGCGTGCTCGGGGGCTTCTTCGTAGTGCCGATGAATGCGCTGCTGCAGCACCGCGGGCACCTGCTGATGGGCGCAGGCCACTCGATCGCAGTACAGAACTTCAACGAGAACATCAGCATTCTGGTGCTGCTCGGCGCCTACTCGCTGATGATCGAAGCGAATCTGCACATCGACACCATCGCCATCCTGTTCGGCCTGCTGATATCTGGCGTCATGTACGTGCTGTGGCGCATGCATGGACATGACCAGGACGACGGCGCTACTTAGCGGACTGCTAGTGAGCTGTAATGATGAAATGCGGAGCACACTCCCTCTCCCCTTGGGGGACCTCGGTGCCCTTTAGGGTAGAGGGCTGGGGAGAGGGGTACTAGCGAATCGATTGTTACAGCCCACTAAATGATGACCGGCCGATCGGGCAGTTCATTGGCATTCGGCCCCTGTGCCGGAAAGTGCCGGCGCAGGGCCTCGGTGATGGCCTCCATCCCCTCGAGCACGCCACGCTCGAACTCGCCGGCGCGGAAGCGCTCTTCCATGCGCAGCGCGATCGCCTCCCAGCCGGCGGCGCCTACATGGACGTGAATGCCGCGGTCGCCGACGATCTCGAAATCGTGCTCGGCCAACAGCAGGTAGATCAGCACGCCGTTGTTCTCTTCGGTGTCCCATACGCGCAGATCGGAGAACACCTGCACCGCCCGCTCGCGCGCGCCCACGCCGCGCAGCAGCTCGGGCACGTCGAGCGCGCCCTCCGCCGCGAAGCGCAGCTCGCCGCGGTGCGTGGCCTCGCTGGCGCGGATCGCCGCTTCGATATGCGCCAGCGCCTCCGGCGTCAGCACGCGACGCACAGAGCCCGGTCCGGTGAACAGATGCTTAAGGATGCGTGCGAGGTTCATGCGAAGCTACCAGCGGCCCGACGCACCACCACCGCCGAATCCACCACCCCCGCCGCTCCAGCCACCACCACCGCTCCACCCTCCTCCACCGCCACCACCACCGTAGCCGCCGCCGAATCCACCGGGCGGCCAACCGCCACGCGTAGCTCTTCCGCTACGCCCCGGCATGCCGCCGAACAGCGTGAACACGAAGGCGATGATCGCCACCACCGCCGCAGCCAGCAAGGAAGCGGCCATGGTCCAGGCGATGAAGCCCGTGGCACCACCGATCAGCGTGGCAGCCGGAACTCGTCCGAGAACGGCGCGCAGCGCCCCGCCCACGACCACCACCAGGATGAATCCGATGACGAACAGCGCCTCCCAATTCAACCTGCCGCCCTGTCCCGGCGGGGGTGCACGCGACGGTTGCGGCAGCGGCTCGCCGTCGATCACGCGGATCATGGCATCCACCCCGGCGTCGATGCCGGCGGCAAACTCGCCCTGCCGGAAGTGCGGCACCATGATGTCTTCCACGATGCGGTTGGCCACCAGATCGGACAGCGCGCCCTCCAGACCGTAGCCGACTTCGATGCGCAAGGCGCGATCGCCCATCGCCACCAGCAGCAGCGCGCCATCGTCCACGCCTTTGCGCCCCAGCTTCCATTGCTCGGCCACGCGTATGGCGTATTGTTCGATGGACTCGGGTTGCGTGGTGGGTATCACCAGCACTGCGATCTGGCTGCCCTTGCGCGCTTCGAAGTCGGCAAGCTTCTGCTCCAGTGCCGCACGCTGCTGTGCGCTCAACGTGCCGGTGAGATCGGTCACGCGCGCCTGCAGCGCCGGCACCGCGACGTCCTGCGCGAATGCCGGCAGGCACGTGAGGAGCAGCGCCAGCCACAGCATGGCGCGCACGAGCAGAGTGTTCATCCCACCACCGCGTGTGGAGGACGACCTACTCGCTGCCGGCGCTCGGCGCCGCCGGTGCGGCAGTACCGAAATCGACCGTGGGTGGCCGCGCGATCGCCGCCTCGTTCTCCACCGTGAAGTTTTCGCGCGGCTTGTAGCTGAACACCATGGCGGTGAGGTTCACCGGGAACTGGCGGATGGTGGTGTTGTACTGCTGCACCGTATCGATGTAGCGCTTGCGTGCCACGGATATGCGGTTCTCCGTACCTTCGAGCTGCGCCTGCAGGTCGCGGAAATTCTGATCCGACTTCAGCTGCGGGTAGTTCTCCACCACCACCAGCAGCCGCGACAACGCCGACGTCACTTCGCCCTGCGCCTGCTGGAAGCGCGCGAATGCCTGCGGATCGTTCAGAAGCTCGGGCGTGGCCTGGATGCTGGTGGCACGCGAGCGCGCCTCGGTCACTCGCGTCAGCACTTCCTGCTCCTGCTGCGCATAGCCCTTGACGGTATTGACCAGGTTGGGAATCAGATCGGCACGCCGCTGGTACTGATTGACGACCTCGCTCCATGCTGCCTTGACCTGCTCGTCCTCCGTCTGAATGGTGTTGTAACCGCAGCCGCCCATGCCGAGTCCGAGCGTGAGCAGCAGCCATGTCAGCCATCTTTTGGTCATGTTTCGGTCTCCCTGGTTGATGCAGTCTGTTGCAAAACTACTGCTGTCGAAGCGGGTACTACCCGGCTTTCAACTTTGCCATCACTTCGCGTGCCAAGCAAAGATCTTCCCAGGCTTTCGCCTTGTCCGCCAGATTGCGCAGCAGATACGCCGGGTGATAGGTGACCAGCAGTGCGATACCGTTCAGATCATGCACGCGTCCGCGCAGACTGGCGATCGAGGACTCGGTGCGCAGCAGGTTGGACGCGGCGGTCTTGCCGAGGGCAATCACCAGCTTCGGCTGGATGAGCGCGATCTGGCGTTGCAGGAAGGGCGCGCACTGGGCGGCTTCGCCCGGCTCCGGCACACGGTTGCCCGGCGGCCGGCACTTGACGATGTTGGCGATGTACACGTCCTGGCCGCGACGCAAGCCGATGCTCGTCAGCATGCTGTCGAGCAGGCGCCCGGCCTGACCGACGAAGGGCTCGCCGCGCTCGTCTTCTTCCGCGCCTGGTCCCTCGCCCACGAACAGCCAGTCGGCCTGCTCGTCGCCCACGCCGAACACGCTGCGCTTGCGCCGCGCGTGCAGCGCGCAGGCCGTGCAGGCGTGCACCGCCGCTTTCAGCGTCGCCCAATCCATGCCGGCGATGGTGCGTACACGATCATCGGCGTCGTGCGCTGCCGCCGGCGGGGCGACATCGTGCACGGGCACGGACGTGGGTCCCGGTACCGGATCGATGTCGCCTGCATCGTCGCCATCACGCGCATTGCTGCGCAGCCGCCAGCGCACCAGCCCCAGCTCGTTCAGGATGCGCTCGCGTCTGGTCGTCTGCTCATTCATGGCATCGATCCTCGATCATTCGGCCCCTTGTCGTGGTGATGCCTGCGGCTCGGC
>JAHCKU010000342.1 GCA_026125625.1 Burkholderiales bacterium
GCGTTGCCGGGGATCGAAGACAGCCACGCATCCACGGCGTTGAGCGTTTCGGGGATGGTCACGAAGCCCCGGCCCTGGATGACACGCTCCACCATGCGCAGCTTCTCGTCCGCCACGGCGGCGTCCTCGTCCATGACGGTGACGGTCGCCGTCAGGTAGCCGAAGGCAACTTGGTCGCTGCCCAACTCCTGCAAGGCGGCGTCGGCGTCGGCCGCCTTGTTGTTGGCGTCGGTATCCACCAGCGGGCTTTCCTGCTGGAAGATCGTTTCGCGCAGCAGCGCGATGACGTTCTTGCGTTTGGCGAACCACTGTCGGCGCAGGCGTCCCAACTCCCGTTCCGCCTCGGCTTTGTCGAGGCAGAGAAAGCGCGTGTTCCAGCGGTAGGCAAAGCCCAAGCGGTTGAGATCGTCCAGAATCCCCGGCCAGGTCGAAGTCGGGAAGCCCCGCACAGACACCACGCGCAGGTGCTGGTCGCCCAGCATGGGCGCCAGGCCACCGACCAGTGCGGAATCGGTCAGCAGCGCGTCGATGTGGAACGGCACTTCGGGTACGCCGACGCGGTAGCGTCGTGTCGAGATGGTGGCGTGCAGGTAGGTCAGCGTCTGGCTGTCATCGAGCCAGGCGATTTCCGGCATCACGCCATCGAGCAGGTCAAAGACGCGATCCGTCTCAGCGACGAACGCTTGCAGCCGCTCGCGCCAGTCCACGCCTTCGGTGGGCCGGTTCTCGTACAGCATTCCCGCCGCGCGGGCGCGCGATTCCTCGGGCGGCAGGTACACCAGCGTCAGGTGATAGCCGCTCTCGAAGTGGTTGCCCAAGTCCTCGAAGGTCGCGCGGCGTTCCTCGTCCACCAACCACGACAGCGGCTCGGGAAACTCCGAGTGCTGATAGTCGGCAGCGGGCCGGCGCTCGGCCTCGATGAACAGCGCCCAGCCCGAGCCCATGCGACGCAGCGCGTTGTTCAGACGCGCCGACGTGGCGATCAGCTCGCCTTGCGTCGCGCTGTCGAGGTCAGGCCCGCGAAACCGGGCCGTGCGCTGGAAACTGCCGTCCTTGTTCAGGATGACACCCGGCGCCACCAGCCCGGCCCAAGTCAGCCAGTCGGCAAGCAAGGCCGGGCGCTGGCGGTATTCGGCGAGGTTCAGCATCGCGGCGTCCTCTCCTCACACGTCCAGCAGCGGGCGATGCTTGATGTGCCGCGCAAAGACCTGCATGAACTGCGGATCGACGCGCGCTCCCCACACCGCCAGCGAATGGCCGACGATCCAGAGCACCACGCCCGGAATCCACAATTGCAGGCCCAGCCCGACAGCGGCGGCCAGCGTGCCGTTGGCGATTGCCACGGTGCGCGGCGCACCGCCCAGCAGAATCGGCTCGGTCAGCGAGCGATGCAGCGGCACCTCGAAGCCGGCCGCGAAGGCATCCGGGGCACTCATACGACGGCCCCGCCGGAGAAGCTGAAGAACGACAGGAAGAAGCTCGAAGCCGCGAACGCGATGGACAGACCGAACACGATCTGGATCAGCTTGCGGAATCCCCCCGACGTATCGCCGAAGGCGAGCGCGAGGCCGGTGGCGATGATGATGATGACCGCGACGATGCGCGCCACCGGCCCCTGGATGGATTCGAGGATGGATTGCAGCGGGCCTTCCCACGGCATCGAGGAACCGGCGGCCTGCGCGGTTCCGGCCAGAAACAGCAGCAGCGCGGCCAGCAGCAGCCCTTGCTCCGCAGGGCGGGCCAGGCTGCGCAACCGCGCCAGGTTGGACGGGTGCGAAGGCGGATTTACGGAAACACGGAAAGCAGGAACAGTCGTCTGCGTCATGGCAGTTCTCCAAGTGAGTCAGGGGACAGGGAAGTCGCCGCAGCGGGTGCGGCATCGGGGTTTGGCGACGGCTCGGGAAACGGCGCGTCCATCGCGTCCGCCTCCCAGCTCGCCAATCGGTAGCCCACTCCGTCGAAGCCGACGACGCGGGATATGCTCTCGATGCGGCGCTTGCGCCCGCGCCCAGCGATGTGGATCACCACGTTGACCGCCTCGGCGATCAGCGCACGGGGCGGATTCACCGCCACTTCGAGAATCAGTTGCTCAAGGCGCAGCAGCGCACCCAGCGCGGAACCGGCGTGGATCGTGGCAATGCCACCGGGATGGCCCGTTCCCCACACCTTGATGAGATCCAGCGCCTCGGCGCCGCGCACCTCGCCGACGACGACGCGATCCGGCCGCAGGCGCATGGACGAGCGCACCAGCTCGGTCATGGACACCACGCCCGCGCGCGTGCGCAGCGGAACGTGGTCGCGGGCTGCGCATTGCAGCTCCACCGTGTCTTCGAGCACCAGCACGCGGTCGCCCGTGGCGGCAATCTCGGCGAGCAGCGCATTGGCGAGCGTGGTCTTGCCGCTGCTGGTGGCACCGGCGATCAAGACGTTCTGCCGCTCGCGCACGGCGCGAACGAGAAAGCCCGCCTGGGCGCTGGTCATCATCCCGTCGATGACGTACCGCTCCAGCGGGATCACGCCGATGGCGCGCTTGCGCAGCGCGAAAGCCGGCCCCGGCGCGGCAGGCGGCAAGATGCCCTCGAAGCGTTCGCCGGTTTCGGGCAACTCGGCCGACAGCAGCGGTTGGCCGCGATGCACCTCCGCGCCGACGTGCGCGGCCACGAGGCGGATGATTCGCTCGCCGTCCGCTTCGGACAGCTCCACGCCCATCGGCGCGCGCCCACTGGAAAGCCGATCCACCCAAAGGGTGCGATCGGGATTCAGCATCACCTCCACTACGTCCGGGTCTTCAAGCGCGGCGGCGATCAGCGGCCCCATCGCTGTGCGTAGCATCTGGATGCGGCGGTCGAGCGACGTGGTGTTCATGGACTGCGGAACGGCGCTCATGACGCACGCTCCTGCGCTTGTGCGGCTGCCGCCGCGTCCTCCATCCGCATCGGGTTGGGATGCAGTTCCTCCACCACGTCACGCACCAGGCTGCGTCCGCGCAGCAGGTGGCGGCCCAACTGTTCAACGAACTGCTCGAAGCGCGCTTTGCCCTGGGCGCGAGCGGCCTCTTGGTGCGCTTCGGGGACTGGCGTGCTGACCGTGAGGTAGTAGCGAATGAACAGCGCCAGCGTCTCGATCTGGATGTTCTGGTCGCGCTCCAGGCGCTCGGCTTGGCGCGACAGGCGATCCAGCCGCTTGGTAATGGCCGCCTCGCGCTGATCTGCTGCGTCCGGCGACAGCCAGGACGCCAAGGCAGCGGCGACGATGCTGGACTTGGACACGCCTTTCTTGGCGGCCAGCTCGTCTAGGCGCTTGGCGTGCTCGGGCTGGATGAACAGATTGAGGCGGTAGTGGCTCATAGCTCGATTCCGTCGTTGGGGTCGAGGGAAGCCAGCCGCGCCGTGCGCTGCATGGCGGGGTCAAGCTGGCGAGGACGGGGAAGCGGCAGGTCGTCGTCGTCGTCGTCGAGCAGCGCGAGGTCGGCCGCAGGCGCAGCCAACTCGGGGTCGTAGGCGACGGTTTCCGAGAGTTCGGGCTGACGGCGCGGGCCGCCGTCGTCGGCAGAGGCAGCGAAGCCCTCGGCGGTATCGGCCGCAGGCGCGACGGGCACGGCGGGAATGGCCAAGCCGCTCCAGTCGTCCGAACGTGACGGCGGCGCGTCCGCGTACTGCTCGTCCGCCAGCGCAGGCGGCGGCAGCACGCGCCGCTTGAAATTGCTGTCCGCGTAGTAGCGCAGCTTCTTCGCCTTGATCGGCGCCACGCTGGACACCATCACCACCGCCTCGTCGGGCGGAAGCTGCATCACTTCGCCCGGCGTCAGCAGCGGGCGCGCGGTTTCCTGGCGCGACACCATCAGGTGCCCCAGCCACGGCGCGAGCCGGTGGCCAGCGTAGTTGCGCTGCGCGCGCAGCTCGGTGGCAGTGCCGAGTGTTTCGGAAATGCGCTTG